>JAISQU010000025.1 GCA_031274005.1 Spirochaetales bacterium | reverse complement strand
ACCCTTCCCAACGACAGGCAGGCGATTCAGTCCTGCATAAAAACAAGCAACCTGATGGACTGGTCGGCGGCGCGCATTGTACGGATTCACAATACCCTGTGCCTGACGGAAATCGAGGTCTCCGAAAATATGCTGGCAGATATTGCGAAGGACAGTCGTTTTGAAATTTTAAGCGATCCCTATGAGCTTGATTTTAACGCGGAGGGAAATCTTTTTTAAGACCCCGCCGCGGCAGTCATTCCCGCCCGCTCTGTGTCTTTTTCAGGGTACGGCTGTAACTGTTTTCAAGATGCCGGTGCATGGCAAGAAACGCCGCCTCCGGGGAACGCTTCTTTATTGCCTGATAGATAAACCGGTGTTCCTTCAAAGCCTGGCGGTGATCGGCGCTGGTCCGGGGGGAATCCTCATAGGTCTTGATAATTGAATCTATAATGACGGGAACGATGCGCATCATCACGGGGTTTTTAGCGGCCCGGACTATGCTCCGGTGAAATTCCAGTTCCACATTTACCTCAACCTGATGGTGCTGAACAATCTCCTGCATCTCATGAACGTACAGGGCAATATTTTTTATATCATCATCATCGGCGTTGCGGGCCGCGAGCCGGGCGACTCCGGGTTCTATGATAAGGCGGGCTTCCACAAGAGACAGAGGCAAATCGGGGCTGCTCATAAAATCCAGCCCCAGGGGATCATCGACAACGCCGGGATTTTGTGTGACAAAAGTTCCCCTGCCTCTTCGTATTTCGATGATATTCTGCGAAACAAGAGCTTTAACCGCCTCCCGCACCGTAGGCCGCGAGACGGAAAAAAGTTCCGTCAGTTCCATTTCGTTGGGAAGTTTGTCGCCGGGAATGAGTTTTTTTTCCTGTATCAGGCTTTTTATACGCTGCTCGACAGTCCGTGAAAGCCTGCCGGTTTCGCTTTTCGTGTACATCGGCGCAAGTGTACACGAAAAAAATCTTCATGAACAGACGACAGACGTCAGCCGCAGGAGTTCTCAATTTAACCACCAACCTCGCGGACAACACGGGCGAAGACACTAATTAAGGATCGTCATTCGCAAGCGGGAACGCTGCCGCTTGTTCGTTCCGGGAGGATAAAGTAAACTGAGGGTATGGATCGCCGGAAAGAAATCAGCGAGCTGTATAAAAAAACAATGAAGGCCGGTTCCGGCTCTCCTCCCGCCGCCGATACCCCGGAAGCGGACGAAGCGCCCCCTTCCCGTGGAAAGGCGCGCGGCTTTCTCAGGCTTACGGGAAAGGGCAGGGAAACATCGGTACGCAAGGCCGCGAAATTCCTCATGCTCATAGGCAAGGATGAAGCGGCAAAAGTTATGCAGCATCTTGCCCCCGAAGAAGTGGAAGCCATCGCCCGCGAAATTGCCGGCATACGCCGCATAGAAAACGCCGAAGCGGAAAAAATCCTTACCGAGTTCGGTCTTCTGCGGGAATCCCTCAGCGCCCCTTCGGGGGGCGTCGACGCGGCCCGGCGCATTCTGGTAAACGCCTTCGGCGAGGAAAAAGGCCGGGAGCTTCTGTCCCGCAGCCTGCCCCCGGAAGAAGAAAAGTTTTTCAGCTTTCTTGAGGATTTGGAACCCCAGCAGATACACCTGCTCACGAAGAATGAAACCCCCGCGGTTCTCGCCGTCATTATTCCCTGCCTCCGGGCGGAAACAGCCTCAAAAGTTTTTCCCCTCTTTGAACCGGCCTTCCGCGGCGAAATGATACGGCGCATGGCGAAAAAAGAAAAAATCGCCCGGGACGTTCTTCTGCGCATGGAAGAAGCCCTTAGGGAAAAAGCCCGCAAACTCTCCGCCCCGGCCGCGGCTCAGGACATGGACGGGAAAGGCATACTCGCGGAAATCCTCAAATACGTGGACGTATCGGAAGAAGAAAAAATCCTGAAAAACATAGAAGACGAGAACCCCGTTATCGCGGAAGAAATCAAGGAGCGGCTTTTCACGATAGACGTGCTGGACTCTATGGACGACGGGGACCTCCAGAAAATTCTGCGCGACATGCAGGACCGCGAAATTGCCCTGCTGCTGAAAGGCAAGGCCGACGGAATCCGCGCCAAAATCCTGACCAATGTGTCCGAACGCCGCCGCGCCTTCGTAACCGACGAGTACCGCATCCTGGGTCCCGTTCCCAAAAAAGACGCAGACATTGCCACGAAAGATTTCCTGAATGTCCTGAGGCGCCTTGAAACCGCGGGCGAAATAACTTTCCGCCGGGAAAACGATACGTGGGTGTAGAGTGAAAAGGCGGCAGGGAGTATTCGTCAATTTGAGACCGGTTCATATGTCAGGAAAAGTACGTGTTGTTGACCTGTCCCCCTTACTTTTTCTAAAAAAACCCGTATAATTACTTCTATGGAGCAACAGTCAGATTCTTTAGGTAAAAAAATTTTCTTTCTGTATCCACATAGTGTTATTCATGACGAAATGCTTGACCTGCTCATCATGAACGGCTATGAATCGTATGCGCTGCGGGATCATGCGCGGGCCGTCCGGCTTCTGGAGCATTTTCCCGGGTCTATCATGTTTATCAATATTGATGAGAAAATGCCGGAAAGGGAGTGGGAGGCGTATATTCGCAAGATACAGGAGGGGCCAAAGACACAGGAGAGCCGTCTGGGGATTCTGTCCTACAATACGGACAAGGACCTTATGCAAAAGTATCTGATGGATATGGCCGTACCCTGCGGATATATTCAGCTAAAACTGGGCATGCAGGCAAGCGCGAAAATCATGCTCGACGCTTTGCGGGCGAACGAGGCAAAAGGCCGGCGGAAGTTTATCCGCGTTGCCTGCGAGGATGACGCTACGGCCACCATGAACTACAAAAGCCCGGAGGGAACCCTCAGCTACGGAAAAATTCTGGATATAAGTTCCGCGGGGATTGCTGTCAAGATGGACAGGTTTGAGAACCATCCGCCCAACTCGAAGCTGCGGGAGGTTCAGCTAAAGCTGCGGGGTACCCTCGTCCTGACGGATATGATCCTGATAGGAACCCGCAATGACGACAAGTCCGAGTGGATATTTTTGTTTGATCCGAAAATGCAGCCGAACCATAAACTGGTGGTTCACCGCTTTATCAAACAGAGTTTGCAGAGGTACATTGATCAGCTGGATATTTAAGAGCCTGTTGCGGCTCACATTTATTGGAAGTCCGACAGGCTCCCATGCCGCAATCCGCAGTTTCGGCTCATGGCATGATTGTACGGTAACTTTCGGGGGTCTGTCAGCTTTGAATCGCCGCTTTGTTCCGATTCGTTCTTGACTCCCCCTCCCAGGGATGGCTACATTATTTATAATAACGTTTTAATAAGGAAAAACTGATGGAAAAATCCGATGTGAGCGCGGGTCAGATAATACCTGCCGGGCAGACATTGCCGAACAAACTGCTTGTTATGCCTTTGATGGGCAAGCCCATTTTCCCGGGAATTTTTACGCCGCTGATGATTGTGTCCCCCGAGGACATTGCCCTTGTTGATCAGAGCCTGTCGGGCGATTCTCATCTGGGGCTTGTGCTCACAAAGTCGCAGGAAAACGAGAAGCCGTCGCACGCCGATATTTTTTCCGTAGGGACGGTCGCGCGCATAGTCAAAAAAATCAATCTGCCTGACGGCGGGCTTAATATTTTTATTTCGACGCTGAAGCGCTTTAAAATCAGAAAGTTCCTGAAAGACTCCTCTCCGATTATCGCGGCGGTAACGTATCTGGAAGACGAGGAAGAGACGGGCCTGGAGGTAAAGGCCCTGACCCGCGCCATCATAGGCGAGATGAAACAGATTTCGGAAAATAATCCGCTTTTTTCGGAAGAGATGCGCCTGAACATGGTCAACATCGACCATCCGGGAAAAATCGCGGATTTTATCGCGTCCATCCTCAACATCGACCGGAAAGAGCAGCAGCGCATTCTGGAAACGACGCATGTTCACAGGCGCATGGAGCAGGTGCTTCTTTTTATCAAGAAGGAGCAGGAACTTCTGCGTATCCAGAAAAAGATTCAGAATCAGATTAATGAAAAAATCGAAAAAAGCCAGCGCGAGTATTTTCTGAAAGAGCAGATGAAGGCCATCAAGCAGGAGCTGGGCATGCCCACCGACGCGAAGTCCAGCGAGTACCAGAAGTTTAAGGAAACAGTGGAAAAGCTGAATCTTTCCGGCGAGGTAAAGGAGCAGGTCGAGCAGGAACTGGAAAAGTTTTCGCTGATGGATCCAAACGCTTCGGAGTTTATCGTAACCCGCAATTACCTGGATACGATTACTTCTTTGCCCTGGAATGACCCTAGGCCGGAGAACGTCGACATGAAAAAGGCAAAGCGGATTCTCGACAGCGACCACTACGGTCTGGACGATGTAAAAGAACGCATTCTTGAGTATCTGGCGGTGCGTAAGCTCAAAAACGATACCAAGGGTTCGATTCTGTGCCTGGTGGGGCCGCCGGGAGTGGGCAAGACGAGCGTGGGCAAGTCCGTCGCGGGCGCTTTGGGAAAAAAGTTTTTCCGGTTTTCCGTGGGCGGTATGCGCGATGAGGCGGAAATCAAGGGCCACAGGAGAACCTACATAGGCGCCATGCCGGGGAAGATTCTTCAGGGTTTGCGCATTGTCAAGACCAAGGACCCTGTCTTTATGATTGACGAGATCGACAAACTGGGCTCTTCGTATCAGGGCGACCCGTCCAGCGCGCTGCTGGAGGTGCTGGATCCGGAACAAAATGTCGCCTTCCGTGATCACTATCTGGATTTGCCCTTTGATATAAGCCACATTCTTTTTATCGCGACGGCCAATACCCTGGATACGGTTCCCCAGCCTCTTATGGACAGAATGGAGGTGATTCGCCTTTCCGGGTACATTGAGGCGGAAAAAATCGCCATTGCCCGGCGCTATCTGATTCCCAAGGCCCTGTCGGCGGCGGGTCTGAAGAAGGAACAGGTCATATACACAGCGTCGGCTTTGACGGGTATAGCGCAGGGGTATTCCCGTGAGGCGGGCCTGCGCAATTATGAAAAAGCTCTGGACAAAATTAACCGCAAGATTGCCCGTAAGGTGGTTCTTGAGGATATTACGCTGCCCGCGGAGATTACGGACAAGGAACTTGAGGGTTATCTGGGCAGGCCCGTCTTTTCGGACGAGCAGACAAAACGCATCTTTGTGCCGGGTCAGGCCGTGGGTCTTGCCTGGACGACTTTCGGCGGGGATACCCTGATGATAGAAACGGTCGCGAATCCCGGCAAGGAGGGTTTTAGTCTGACCGGCCAGATGGGAGAGGTTATGCAGGAGTCGGCGAAAATCGCCTATACCTGGGTTCGCCACATCGCGCAGGAATTTGGCGTGGGGCCGGAGTATTTCGAGAAAAACCAGATTCATATTCATATTCCCGCCGGCGCGACGCCCAAAGACGGCCCTTCGGCGGGCATCACCATGGCGAGCGCGCTTTTATCCCTGGTGCGGGGTAAAAAAATAAAAAAGGGTCTTGCCATGACCGGCGAGCTGTCGCTTATCGGCAATGTACTGCCCATTGGCGGCCTGAAGGAAAAGACCATTGCCGCGCGGCGGGGCGGCGTCAGTCAAATCATTATTCCCAAACAAAACGAAAAAGATTTGGCGGAAATTCCGCAGTACATCAGAAAGGGCATACAATTCCACCCTGTTGAGAAAATGAGCGAGGTGATTGAAAAGATTTTTTAAGGGAACGGGGAGTTTAAACCGCAGCCCCCAGCCGCCGCAGTTCTTTCCGCGCGTTTTCCGCGTTTTCCCACACAAAAGCCTGTATCCCCAATTCCAGCGCTTTTTCCACGTTGGCGGGCATGTCGTCGAAAAAGACTATTTCCCGCGGCGCGCAGCCCAGGGCCGCTATGAGTTTCTCATAAATAAGAGGCTCCGGCTTTATGGAACCGATTTCGCAGGAGAAAATCCCCGCGTCGCAGCGCGTAAAAACGGGAAACCTCTCCCGCGCGAGGGCAAGAAAATCGCGGGGTATGTTTGACAGTATGCCGAGTTTCAGGCCCGCCGCCTGAACGTCTTCCATCAGCTTCAGTGTGGCGGGGTTCAGGTTTGTCCACGCCTCCCCGTCCAGCCGGGCCAGTTCTTCAAGAACGGCTTCGCTTCGGCTTTGGCCCGCCTTTGCGAGAATGCGGCGGTAGTATTCCCTGCCTGACCAGAGGCCGCGGTCATACTCGCTGCGGTTGTCCCATATCAGGCTGTTCATGGTTTTTGCATCGACTCCCGCGGCGTCCGCGATTTTCTCCATGGCCCCCGGCGCGGGCGGCAGGGATATGACCTGCCCGAAATCAAAAACAACGGCGTGTATCATGGACTTTACCGTAACCGGAAAACCGGCTTTTTGTAAAGGAGTCTGTCGGACTTCTACCCAAGGAAGAAAAAAGGATTTTGGCTGCAATCCCTGACGCGGCCAGGGGGCTATTGTTTGCGGGATTCAGGTTCGCTGCCCTTTATTATGATTTCCTCAGCTTTTAAGGATTTCTCTGACTGTTCATGATACATCGCCTGGAGTGTGTTAATCGCGTCTTTTATGCTTTGAAAAATCTCATCCGTATGCCTGAGTGCATCCGGGCTTATTGCGTTTTGTGGTTTAAATAACTCAAAAGATGGAATGTTCAAAGCATTACTCAGTTTTGCCAATGTATGGGGAGATACCCATTTTTTCCCTATTTCTATGCTGCTCAGAAAATTTGCCGAAATATCAATCCGCTCAGCAAGTTCTTCTTGGGACAACCTGTTTATGATTCTGTAACGCTTGATATTTGAAGCCAAATTTAATCTGATATTCTCTTCGCTTTCCATTGCCTGCCTTTCGGTTTAAATAATTATTGCTAATGGCTTGACATAATTTCAATTGACTATTAGAATCAAAAATAATTGCTATTGGTGATTTTTTGTACTTTAAAGTTGATTTTTGCCGTTTCGTTGATAATGTATAAAATTTCATACACTGTTGCGGTCAAAAATAAAAATTTATCGGCGGGATATAAAAACCGCGAGGAGTAAAAGCATGAAAAGGAAACATGGAGTGTTTTTGGGTTTCGCCGTTCTGTTGATAGCGGCGATGATGTCGGGTTGCGACACCGGCGGCGACGATGGCGGCGGAGACCCCGGCACATTGGCGTTTTCCGTATCCGGTTCTTTTACCAAGAGTAGCGAGGCCGGCGGCGGTGAGGTAAAATTTGACCTGTAAAGCGATGGGGCCGCGGGCAAGTCAAGCAGGGCGGTTACGGCGGACAGTTATACCCTGAGCGGCGTGCTTGAAGACGGCGACATAGTGATGCGGCTCAGGGGAAGTTACGACCCCAATACCGGAAATTGGTCGGTATCCGCAAAATCCAGCGCCATTATTTACACCCTTGACGGAAGTGTTGACAGCGCGGGTATTTCCCGGAGTTCCAGCGCCACAATTGCGGTAAAAAGCGCTGAAGAGTGGATTCCCTATTATTTCCCGATAACGGAAACGGCTGTCAGCGTCCCCGTGTGGGACGAGGTGGATGAGGGCGAAACAGGCGGGGCGCCGTCTATTGGGCACGGGTATTGGTATTCGAAGAACTCTGGCGGCGGATATACTACATCCATAAGCATTCTTGTCAGCGCCTGGAAGACAACCGTTACCGGCACAGTGATAAGCCCTTTTGGTACTATGCCCATTGAACAAAGCTGGAGCCTTCTTGAGCTTGAGGACAAAGGCGGCAACGTATACGAGCTTATCGCTTGTTATCCTGACTATGTGAAGACTTCTGCAGACGTTGCGAAGGCAGCGGAAGCGTACCTTGATCTAAACGACGGCGCCATAGAAGCGCTTACAGAGTACCCATTTATGGGCGACACCCCCCCTACCGGCAGGTGGGTGTATGTGGAGTCCGCCGACACCACATGGTGGGGCGACTTCTCGACTGCGGAATTTGGCAAGCTGGAGGTGTACTGGGGAACAGGCGGCTGGGAGAAATGGGCGTCGCGTAACGGCGTTACGAAGGCAAACAAATACGTAAAAGCCAGGATGTCGTTCAACAGCCTTAACAGCTTCGACATGGTCAATCTGGTGCAGATATCGAATACAGAAGAGCCTTGGCAGAGTATCTCTACGTTTTCCTCACTGGCAGACTTAAAGGCAAAAGCGTCGAGTCTGGTTGAGGAGCATGATTGGAATTGGACGGAGTATCCGCCAACAGATCTCGGTGTCTACAAGATGACGTTTACCCGCTGACCACCGTTTTTAGGCAACGCAAAGGCGGACGGCGCACAGTCAATAATTGTGAATGGTTCAGTCCGTCATTCCGGCGCACGCCGGGATGACGGACTGGTTTTACTATAACCTTGAACATGTATTCACATATACAATGTTAACCGCAATACGATTTTAAAATTTTTTGAAATTCATACAAAATAACGTATAAAGTATTGACTAGACCGGAATTTTGTATTATATTCAGTACAAGAGGTACAATATGATTGATTTAGTAAAGAACATAAAGCCTATTTCTTATGTAAAAGCTCATACCACCGAAGTCGTTAAAAATGTCGGAGAAA
>JAISQU010000006.1 GCA_031274005.1 Spirochaetales bacterium | reverse complement strand
CCCGCGTTATAAGCCGGACTGGATGTTGAGGATAAATGATAGTCCCCTTCCGTAGTGGGCGAACCGGTCTCCGCCTGCCGCGGATCGACAAAACCGGGATCCGCGTTTTTATTGCCATCTGCATTGGCGCTTCCATCGGTGGGGTAGGTAGTTTCATTCTGCACGATGCTGTAGGCAATTACCGGCGCGCCGCCATCGTTGGAAATACAGGAATTTATGGCGGTATTTCCCCAGATAATGCTGTTCCTGATCTGCGGCGAGGAGTTGTCTTCGTTGTACATTCCGCCGCCGTACCTGTTGTTTGCGGTAGTATTTCCTGAGATTATCACATTGGTTAAGACAGGCGAGGAGTTGTTGACGTTGTACATTCCGCCGCCGTTGCCACTGGTTGCGGTATTACCGGAGATTGTCATATTGCTTAGTTCCGGCGAGGAGTTGCCGGTGTACATTCCGCCGCCGTCGCCGCCTGTGGTATTTCCGGAGATTGTCACATTGCTTAGGACCGGCGAGGAGTTGCTGGTGTTGTACATTCCGCCGCCGTCGTTGTTTGCGGTATTACCGGAGATTTCCCCGCCGGTTAATACCGGCGAGGAGTTGTCTTCGTTGTACATTCCGCCGCCGTAGCCTGCGTTATTTCCGGAAATTTCCACATCGCTTAGTTCAGGTGAGGAATTATGGTTGTACATTCCGCCGCCGTAGCCTGCGTTATTTCCGGAGATCGTCACATCGGTTAGTACCGGGGAGGAGGAGTACATATTGAGCATTCCGCCGCCGCTGTTGCTTGCGGAATTGCCGGAGATTGTCACATTGCTTAGGACCGGCGAGGAGTTGCTGGTGTTGTACATTCCGCAGCCGCCGGCGTTGTTTGCGGTATTTCCGGAGATTTCCCCGCCGGTTAATACCGGCGAGGAGTTGTCTTCGTTGTACATTCCGCCGCCGTAGCCTGCGTTATTTCCGGAAATTTCCACATCGCTTAGCTCCGGCGAGGAATCATAGTTGGCCATTCCGCCGCCGCCGCTGTTGGTCGCGGTATTTCCTGAGATTGTCACATTCGTCAGTACCGGCGAGGAGGAGTGGTTGGACATTCCGCCGCCGGTGTAGGTTGCGGAATTGTCGGAAATTGTCACATTGCTTAGCGTCGGCGAAGAGGAGGCGTAGTTGTACATTCCACCGCCGGCGTTGTTTGCGGTATTTCCGGAGATTTCCCCGCCGGTTAATACCGGCGAGGAGGAGTTGTTGAACATTCCGCCGCCGTTCTCGGCTGCGGAATTGTCGGAAATTGTCACATTGCTTAGGACCGGCGAGGAAGTGTTGGTGTTGTACATTCCGCCGCCGCTGCCGGTTGCGGTATTACCGGAGATTGTCAGATTGCGCAGTTCCGGCGAGGACTCTACAAGATTGTGTATTCCGCCGCCGTCGTCTAGTGATAATGACTGATTCCCCATCGTAAAGCGCTGGCTGCCATTGTCGGCGTTACCCCCTGTTATGGTAAAGCCGTCCAGGACGGTTCCGCTGTCCGCGGGAATAAAGGCCCCCAGAACAACATGGTAGGCGTTGTCGCTTGTTATATCGCTATTGTCATCCCCGTTCAGGTCGCCGCTAAGAATCACCTGGTACGCCGGGTCTTTAACTCTGCCGTCCGCGTTAAAGCGGGCCTTGCGGGTCTCTTCGTCTATATCCTCGCCCGCCGCAGCGTAGCCGCCCCGAACTATTACCCCCGGCCGCAGGCTAAAAACCACATTCCGCGAGGCGCTTGGAATAGTCCTGTCATAAGGGGCGCTTATTCTGGGTTGGTATATGGGCGTATATGTTCCCGCGGCAACCCGTACAATGGCGGACAAAGCCCCCGCCGCCTTTAACTCCGCAGCCTCGTCCATCATCTTTTGCAGATCGCCGGAGGCGTCGTCCCAGGACAGGCCGCTTCCTGCCGCGCCCTGCTTAACATAAAGCTCGCCGGTAAAAGCATCGACGCTTACGCTTACATCCTCGGCGGGCATAACAAAGGTGTACCTGTTTCCTGAACCGCTTACAGGGTCTGCGTTCCCGTTTATTTTCACGCTTCCGCTTTTAATGGCATAGCCCCCGCCCGGCAGCGCCAGGGTAAGGGTAACCGTGGTTCCCGCAAAGGCCGCGCTAAAGCTGCCTGTAAGCCCTTCGGGGAGTTCTATTTCGTAGCAGGGGCCATCCATATTGATGGGTATGCGTACAGAGTTATTGCCCGGCTCAACCGTAAAACTGAGGCTTCCGGTTCCCGCGCGGGCCTCCGCATCCTGCCAGGCAATAACGTCAATCCGCCACAGGCCCTGAATCAGGGTAAGATTATGAGTTCCGCCGCCTGAAACAGTTTCGCCAAGGACTTCGCCATTCGGGCCGCTCAGGGTAAGATCATAGCGCATCGCGGCAAGCACGTCTTCCGGCAGGTCCGCGCCGGAGGTAATCTCCCGGCTCTGCGGCCCGGAAGATGCGCCCGCATTCCCAAAAGTAATGGAAAGGTTCCCGTTGGTGAGCGCGGGGCTGTCAGGCTCACCAGGCCCCATCACAAAATTACAGCCGCTTACGGCCAGGGCCGCGGCGAGTATCAGCAAAAAATGTTTCATATCTTTATTACCTTATTCCTTTACTGCCAGTCAAAGCCGGCTTCCACATTTTCACCCCTTGAAGGCGCGGCCGCCACAGGCGCCTGCGGCGCGCTGTCCGCTCCCGCGGGCAGCGAAGGGGCCAGTTCTTCTTTTGCCGTTAGAGCTGCCGCCGCGGTCCTGCCGGTTTCTATATCGGTGGTTACGGAGTGTCCCGCGCCCACATATGTTCCGGTTGAATCTCCCCCGCTTATGTGTACCCTGCCTTCGTCGACACTCAGGCGTATGCCGTCAAACTCAAATATGGTTCCCCGTACAGACGCTGTGGCCGAGGGGCTTTTTACAATAAATTCGGTTCTTCCTCCCGCGGGGGGCTTTACATCGGCCCGCACCCGCCCCGCCCGCAGGTTCAGGCCGGCCTTTTCGCCGTCTTCGGTTCGCTCAAGCTCTTCAAGGCTCAGGCGCGTCAGGGGCCGTACCGTTACGGTGGCATTGCCTATGGCAAGAAGGGCCGTACTTCTGAAGCCTGTGGAAATCATTGTTCTGAGCGTAAGGCTCTGGCCCTTGCGCGCGGGACTCCAGGCGGCCTCTCCCGGGGCTTTTACTTCCACGGTTCCGCCGAGCTCCCGTATAACCGCCTCCTGTGCGCACAGAAAACCGGCGCTCACCAGAAAAATCAATCCCACAAATGTTTTTTTTATCATACGTTCCTCCCTGTCAATTCTATTAAAGCAAAAGATTTTCACCGCAAAGCCGCGGGATATGTTTCATGGCTAAAACGATAAAATTACTCCTGTGTTTACTCTCCAGCGAACTTTCGCCTCGTCAATAAAAGCGCCTCCCGGAAAAAACGCCCCGCCTCCCGCCGTTATATGAATAGCCGACTGCGGCGCCCAGATAAGCTCTGCGCAGGTTTCCCAGCCCAAAAACCTGTCTTTTGAAGTCCCGTCAAGCTCAATATCCTTGATGGTTTCAAGGTCGGTGCGCCAAAAAGCCGTGGCCGCCACAGAAAGCGAAACGCTGCGGTGCAGCCGCGCCGTATAGGAAGCTCCGCCCGTTAAAAGCCCGGACAGCACAGGGCCAAAAACAAACCCCCGCGCAACGCCGCTTATGGGAAGAAACGGCATTGTATCGCTGTCCACCGCGCCGTTGGCCCAGCGCCCCTGTGCGGAAAACATGTCGGTCAGATCTCCGGGTACGTCCCAGTCCGCCTCCAGCGCCGCGGCAAAGCTGCGGTAGGCGTCCGCGTCCTCTCCCCCAGGCTGCGCCAGCGCTCCAATCCCTGTCAGGGCAAAACGCAGGCTGTCCGCCGCCTCAAGGCCGAAACGGGCTTCAAGATACTGGTTGTGCAGTTTCTCCTGCTCCTCATAGTTATTCAGGTCGAACTGCGCGAGGGCGGTCAGGCTAAAGTTCAGGCGCGGCGTTAAATCGGGCAGTTCAAGGGTAAGCGGAACAAAGAACCGGCGGGAGGCAAAGTAGGTGTCAAAATCATCGTAAGACAGCGGCGCAGCATAGGCGCTCAGGTCCGCCGGCGTCATAAGAATCTCCGCCGTTTCCTTGTATAAAAAGCCTGTGTAAAAGCCCCCCAGAAAAAGCCGCGCGCCGCCAAGGCCGACGCTTGCCGAAAGTCCGTCAAAAAGCCCCGAGGCTATCATGCCCGCGCTGTCTGTGTAGCGCTGCCGCCCCAGGCTGAGGTACACCGCGGCGGCCGGGCGAAAGTTCAGTTCGGTCCGTTCAAGTTCAAAAAGAACGGGGTCTGTCCAGGCTTTTGTTTCATATTCATATTCCTGAGTGATTTTCCCCGAAAGGTAGAGGCTGATTTTTTCGCCGGGCGCGGCGGAAAACCAGGGCGTAAGGCTGCCGGTAAAATTAAAACCTTTGCCTTCTTCGTCGGAAATATATTCCGGCGCGGCGTTCACCAAAAGCCCAAAGTCGGCGGACCAGGCAAGCCCCGCAGCCGCCAGGCCCAGGAGAATCGGCAGGATGTGTCTGTATTTCATTTTATGCGCTCCCTTATTCGTCCATAAGGGTAATCTCTACCCGCCGGTTTAATGCCTGACCTTCGGCTGTGGCGTTATCCGCCAGGGGACGCTGCGCCCCATACCCCCGCACGGAAATGTCTTCCGGTTTACGCAGGCCAAAATCCACAAGAAAATCCGCCACGGCCCGGGCGCGCTCTTCTGAAACCTGTTGTCTGCCCGCCTCGTTTCCCGCCAGCGCGGTATGGCCTTCGACCAGAATCTTCCGGTTCGGATAACGCGACAAAATACCGGCAAGCTCCCTGACTTTGAGTTTTTCGTTTTCGGTAAGCTGCACCGAATCCGCCAGAAACTGTATATTGTTCAGGGAGATGGTTACTCCCGCCTCGACAACCCGGACATCGGTATCGGCCACCGCCGCCTGCAACAGTTCCGCGCGAATCTCCCGCGCAACCTCCAGCCTCCGCGTCTGGACCTCCTCGGATATTTTTACCGGGGGTTCTTCGGGCGCAGTTTCGGCAGGAGTTTCGGCGCTTATGAGGGTCTCGCCCGTATGGTTTAACACCAGCCCCAGTATGCGCAGAAATTGATCTCCTGCCACCGGCGCGGACGGATCCCTCTGGCCCGGTATCAGCTTTAAGTAATCAAGTTCGCGGAAGGCGTAACGCGGACCCGGAAAAAGGTCATAGAGAAAAGACCCTTCCATGTTGAAAGCATTCATAATAAGAAAGCACAGTTCGCCCGTGGTAATGGGACTATCCGGCGCGGCCTCACGCGGCAGCCAGCCTTTTTCCCGCGCCAGATCACAGGCGGACAGCAGCGCCGAGTTTTCGTTAATCGTTTCCGCCGTTACCAGAACAAACCGGGCGGCCTGCGCGTAGGTTATTGTACGGGCTTCAAAGAGCGCGTCCATTTCCGCCGCGGTTTGGGCATGGAGGAGTCCCGCCGTAAGCGCTAAAACGAAAAAAAACAAAGCCGTTTTAATTTTAAAGCCGCTTTCGCAACGCGTTTTCAGTTGGGGTTTCATGCAGACAAGGTAACATATATGACGAAGCGCAACAAGGCGTTCCCCGCGCTTAGTATTCAAATTCTTTTTTGATTTGGGGTATGGGGACCCAGCGCAAATAGATTCCCAAAACAGAGTCCCAGGTAAACTGCCGCGTCCCGTCCGACATGGTAAGCAGCTCTGGTTTTCCTGTGTACGAAAAGCTCAGGTCCCAATCGTCCAGATGATGAATAATCTCAAGGGAAATCGTGGCAAGTTTGAAATGCGATTCATAACGGTTGTCGGTATTAAAGAAATCAAAAGAATGAATCAGGTCCTTTAGGGGATCGCGGCGTTCTATGCCTACCTTGTCGGCGTATCCTGAAAAGTATGTGTACATCATATTATTGCTGGATTGCGCGGAGAACTTTATATCCAGCATTCTGTAAACAGAGAAGCTCAGGGTATAGCCAAAACTCAAAGCCGATTCGGTAAAACGGATAAGATCGATATTCCAGGAAGATGTCACGCCGAGTCCGAGCTTGATGCGGTTCTTCCACATAGGTTCGGACACAAACTCGTAATTAAAACCCAGACTCGCGTTTGAGGGGATAAACTCTTTTTCCTGTTCGATGATCCAGCCGGTTGTCGGCCCCGCGAAGGTGTAGGGCTGCGTATAACGGGCCTGATAGGATGCCGTCAAATACCAAAGCTGCACATTGCTGACAAAGGAATAATGCGTCTGTTCTTCGTAATCATACAGGTAGGTGGCGCGCAGGGAAACCTTATCCATTATTTTCAATTGTTCGTCGATGGAAAGAGGCTGGTTTACCCATCTATCGTCAACCTCCCGTGTTTGAAAAACCGCGGTACTGGTCAAAGGGCCGGTTGTCAGTATAGAAGTCGCAGAAAAGGTTTTATCAAGGGGCGGCAGCACATAGGCAAGCTGCATGCGCGGGGTAAAAGGCAGGGTTTCTACGGCGGCGTCCATGCTCACACGGTTTGAGGTGATATACTCCTTTGTGGGTGAAAAATATTCATCCTTGTACGCGGGATCCGCGACCGTACTGGCCGGGTCAAAAGTTTTTCTGTACAAAAGCACCGCGTAGTTATAGCGCAGGTTGGTTGATTTAAATACATCGGTACGCGCCAGGGGGTAAGTGGCAAAGTCCAGAGAATTTGTCAGATTGAGGGCGGAATATCTGTAGGCCTGAAGAAGCAGGTTGTCTTTTTCCGTCGTGCTCATCGTGTCGTCATAAAAATCGATATTCTGGTATTGTGTGGCAAGGTTTGTGCTGCCCGCAATCTGAAAGAGGGACTCATAAAAGCGTACATCATAGGAAAGCTGCGCCGTGTTCTGAAAGCTCGCGGTCGAGTAAGCGTAATCATAGCGGACATCGTGAGCGGTATTCCACTCGCGGGAATTTGTGTTCATTTGGTAGCTTACCCTGGGATTCAGGGTATAGCGTACGCTGTAACCAAATGGAACAGGAAAAAGCGAAACGGCTATATCTTTGCGCATATCGGGAAGCTGCAGCGGATCGTCAAAATCGCGCTGTTCTTCCTGGTTCTGATCATCTGTTTCGCCTTCTTCCCATGGCGGGCGCAGAAAAGCCGTTATGTCTTTTTCTTCTTCCTCGCCGGATTTTTTTTCGTCCGGCTGCGCGGGCGCCGGCTGCTTTGCCGCCTCCGATGATAAAAGCGTTCCGCCCAGTTGAAACGACAACTCAGGCAGCATAACCGAATCAGGATAATAAAAGCGCCGGGTCGGGTCTACATACCTCTGGTGGGGAAGAAGATCCGCGGCGGGGGTTTCCTTGTTTCTCCAGTCCATGGAGACCAAAAACCGGGAAACCGAAAAACTGCTGATATACGGGGAAAGTGAAGATACATCAGGCGAATAGCTGCCGTCCAACTGCCATGTCAATCTGTCTTTCAGCGGAATGGTCGTATCCTCTTCTGTCTCCGTAAAACCCTCAAAAATCTGCGACCAGTCCATTTGCTCCGCCCGTTTGTAAAAATCTTCCTCAATGTAGGGGTCTGAATACGATTCCATAAGCAGATTGAGCGACAGCGTGCCGGCTGAAAACGAAAACTTTGCAGAACCTCCGTACCTGAAAGGCACTTCAAAGGTTCCCATCATCGAATGGTTCCAGTATGCCGAAAGGCTTCCATCGGCCTCCTGAAAATACGGGGTATACACTCCGGAGAAGCCTGGTATCGCCGGGCTTCCGTCTATGACGGAGTACAGGTTGCGGCTCCATCCTATGCCCGCGTTGAAACTTATTGTCTTCAAATACTCATTCAGCCCCGACAGCTCCCCGCTTAAAGCTGTGTAAACTCCCAGGTTTGAATACACATCAAAGATCGCCTTCAGGTATCTGTCGGAACCGCCCTGCGCCATCTTCTCATCGGTATCGCGCAGAAAAATGCCGTGGCCTTCCTTTACCTTGTCGTTTTCGCTGTCTTCCGTAATATTCAAAAACGCGAAGGGGAACTCGGCGTTCTTTCTGTTGCCGATGAAGTAGGTTGTCGTCTGCATGAAGGTTCCGGCGCGCGAGCGGGTTCCAAAAACAGGGTGAAAGACAACCTCATCTCCGGGATAGAAAAAAAAGGGAAAGTAAAACACGGGGATATTCCCCACATTCAGCGTAGCGCCGCTGAGGCCCCACTCACCCTGCGCCAGTATCCATATTTTGTCGGCCTGTATGTGGTAAGTCGCGGGAACTCTGGGCGATGAGGTAATCGTCGCGTTTTCCATTATCACAAAATCCGAAGACGAGCGGGAAACGAATTCCCCCTGAATGCGGAAGGTCAGCGAAATCTCTTCGACAGTTCTGTCCCGGAAAGTTGTCCCGTCAAAGAAGTAGCCCTCCCAGCTTTCAATATTCATTGTAAGGCTTTCTCCGGTAAAAGACTCATCGCGCCCGGCGCCCGTAATGGAGTATTCGACATCGCCCGTCGCGCTTACCAGTTTCAGGGTCTGATTGTAAAGAATAGAGTCGGCTTTTATTGTATAGGTATATCCTTTCTCTTTATCATACATTTTCATGTATACCCCGCCGTCAAGCCGGACATAGTCTTCCTTGAATTCTTCCAGCGAAAAATATTCCGTCCTCTGCGCGGATTCAACCGTTATTTCTGATTTTTCGTCTTCACTGGTCAGGGGCGGCTGAACGCTGTAATATTCATAGATACGGTTTTCAAGAGTTTTTCTATCGCCCTGCGGCGAAAGGCCCAGCCGGCGGCACCAGAGCGCGAGATCGGTAAAAGAGGCTGTTTTTATGTCCATAGGAAGAGCGTCCCGCAGGAGGGCCGAACCTTTTGGTTCGGGCGGAGCTTGTTCCGCAAGAGCCGCGGCGCCGGTCTGTCCTGCTGTATCCGGCTCAGGCTCAGGGGGAGCTTCCTGCGTCATGCCCCTCGCCGCGGCCAGGACAAGGAAAAGCGCAAGCGCGCATCCGGCATACCCCTGCTTCAAAGCGGGCCCCTATATTACTTCACGCAGGAATTTTCCCGTATACGAACGGGGATTGCGGGCTATATCGCGGGGAGTTCCCTGGGCAATGATTTGGCCCCCCTCGCCGCCTCCTTCGGGGCCAAGGTCTATAACCCAGTCGGCCTGCTTTATCACATCAAGATTATGTTCAATCAGCGTCATGGTATTCCCCCGGTCAACCAGCCGCTGCAATACCTCAAGCAGCAGTTTGACATCAACAAAATGCAGTCCCGTTGTCGGTTCATCAAGAATATAGAAAGTCCTGCCTGTACTCTTTTTCGATAACTCCAGGGCCAGCTTGATCCTTTGGGCTTCCCCGCCGGAAAAACTCAGCGCGGACTGTCCCAGCTTGATATACCCCAAGCCAACGGCGCACAGGGTTTCAAGCATCGCGGCGATCCGCGGAACAGCTTTGAAGAACCCGTTGCCCTCCTCGGCCGTCATTTCCAGTATATCATGAATGTTTTTCCCTTTATAGCGGATGTCCAGCGTTTCCCGCGTAAAACGCTTTCCCTTGCACACGTCACAGGTTATGAATACATCGGGCAGGAAGTGCATCTCAATCTTGATTGTGCCGTCGCCGCGGCAGTTCTCGCATCTTCCGCCGGGCACATTAAAGGAAAAACGGCCCGCCGCGTATCCGCGGGCTTTTGACTCAGGCAGGGATGCAAAAAGCTGGCGGATAAGCGTAAAAAAGCCCACATAGGTCGCGGGGTTTGATCGGGGCGTTCTGCCTATGGGACTTTGATCGATATTGATAACCTTGTCCAGATGCTCAAAGCCCTCTATGCTTTCGTATTTTCCTTCGCTCAGTTTTGATCTGTTTAAACGGTTGGACAGCGCGGGATGCAGAAGGTCCGAGAGCAAAGAAGACTTTCCCGAACCGGAGACGCCCGTTATAACGATGAACTTGCCCAGAGGAAAACTCACATCTATATTTTTCAGATTGTTTTCCCGCGCGCCCCTGATGACAAGAGAAAGCCCGCTGCCGGCTCTTTTTTCCGGGCGTTCGTCAATCGTTATGGTTTTATTCAGAAACTGCCCTGTCAGGCTTTTTTTGTTTTTCAGAATTTCCGCAAGATTCCCCCGCGCCACAATGTGTCCGCCGTGAATGCCCGCGCCCGGACCAAGGTCAACAATATAGTCGGCCGCGCGCAGGGTCTGCTCATCGTGTTCGACAACGATGAGGGTGTTTCCCATGTCCCGCAGGTGCATGAGCGTTTCTATAAGCCTTAGATTATCCCTCTGATGCAGGCCGATGGTCGGTTCGTCGAGTATGTACAGAACCCCGACAAGAGAAGAACCTATCTGCGTCGCGAGGCGGATACGCTGGGCCTCTCCGCCGGAAAGCGTTGCCGCGCGGCGTTCAAGGGTAAGGTATTCCAGGCCCACATTTTTCAAAAAACCCAGCCGGCTCACTATCTCTTTGAGAATTTGCTTCGCTATGGTTTTTTCGGTTTCAGAAAGCTCAAGCCCTGTGAAAAAATCCAGGGCCCCGGCAACGGTGAGGCTGGACACATCAAAAATGTTTTTGCCTCCTAGAGTTACCGCAAGGCTTTCCTTTCTCAGGCGCTTTCCGCCGCATTCCGGGCAGGGCTTGCGGGACATAAAATGTTCCAGCCATTCTTTTATCCCCTCAGAAGTTGTTTCCAGATACCTGCGGCGCAGATCTTCCAGAATGCCGGGAAAGGCGGAAGTGTACTCGAACTTACCCGTGCCCTCCTTGTTCGTATAGGAGACAGGGATTTTTTCCTTTGTGCCGTAGAGAATCGCGTTATAGATTTTTTCCGGCAGCTCACCCAAAGGTTTATCAAGGCTGAACTTCAGATGTTTCGCCAGAGAAACAAATTTGCTCTTGTACCACTGGGCCTCAGGATTGTAGGCGGCGATGCCTCCCTCGTTAAAGGAAAGATCCTTGTCAGGAATAAGAAGGCCGGGGTCGAACTCAAGAGCCACCCCCAAACCGGAACAGGACGGGCAGGCGCCGTAAGGGTTGTTAAAAGAAAAAAGCCTCGGCTGAAGTTCCGGCAGGCTGAGGCCGCAGTCGGGGCAGGAGTTTTTCTGCGAAAAAAACTCTTCGGTTTCTCCCTTCGTACCCAGGCGCACCGCTATAACGCTTCCGCCCGAAGCGGCCAGAGCGGTTTCCACGGATTCAGCTATGCGTTTACGGTTTTCTTCTGTTACGGTAAGCCTGTCCACAACAATCTCTATGCGGTGTTTTTTGTTTTTGTCCAGGCGCAAACCCTGCCGGCCGCCCCCCTCCGCAAGAGATACAAGCTCTCCGTCGACGCGGACCCGCACAAACCCCGCCCCCACAGCGTCGGTAAAAACCTTCGCGTGTTCCCCCTTTTTCCCCTGAACAAGCGGCGCCAGAATCATAAGGCGGCAATCCGCGGGGTAGCTCATGATCGCGTCGATAATCTGGTCCACAGACTGTTCGCGTATTAGTTTTCCGCATTCAGGGCAGTGCGCGGCCCCCAGCCGCGCGAACAAAAGGCGCAGATAGTCGTAAATCTCGGTCACTGTTCCCACGGTAGAACGCGGATTGCGGTGGGTTGTTTTCTGTTCTATGGCAATAGCCGGAGAAAGACCTTCAATGTAATCAAGGTCGGGCTTTTCCATCCTGTCCAGAAACTGCCTCGCGTATGAGGAGAGGGACTCCACATAACGCCTTTGCCCCTCGGCAAAGATCGTATCGAAAGCAAGGGAAGATTTGCCGGAACCGCTCATTCCGGAAATAACAATGAGCTTGTTTCGGGGAAGCTCCACATCTATATTTTTCAGATTGTGTTCCCGCGCGCCCCTGATGATGATTTTGTCCATGATGTTTAGTATGTTATAAGAGGTTCGGCCCTTGGCGCAAGAAGCTGATTGCGGCTCTGGGTTTTCCATTCTCCCGAGCCATATTCCGCGACAAGGGCCCAGATTGTCCGGGCCTCCCGCGGGCTGCCCTGAGCGTACAGCGCGGAGGCCATAAAATACAGGCTGCGGTAAAAATCGCTGCGCCGCAGGAAATCCGTCAGATAGGGGCGCAGGGAACTTTTGGCAAGAGCGTCCTCCAGCGTCGTAAAACTGTAATCAGGGTCATGCCTCTTCAGTTCGTCCGCCAGGGTTCCGGCCGCCGCGAGATTCGCAAAAGCAAGGTGCAGCAGGGCCATTCTTTCGCGCCCCGTGCGGCAGTAAAAAGCCCCCAGATTTCTGTGAGCCTCCTGGGCAAAATCAAAGGGAACCCTGTACAAAAGCGCCAGAGAATCAAAGCCCCGGCTCAGCAAAGTGGATATATAGGCGTCCCGCACCCGTGCAAAGCGCTGCTCTGTATACATATTTTGGCCGGATAGTATACTTTCCAATACATCCTCATACTTTTTATAGCTTTTCCGCTGATAATACATATCCGCCAGCCTGTACAGGACAGCGTACTTTTCGTCGGGAATCCCGAAGCCGCCCTTCTCCAGCGCCTCCAGATAGTATTTCTCGGCAAGATCGAGTTCGCCTTCCTGCTCGTAAATGCGGGCGCGCAGATGTAAAGATTCAGGACTCTCTCCGTACTCGTCAACCAAATTCTTGAGCTGTTTCAGGGACTCGCCAAAGTTATCCGTCTGAAAGGCTTCAAGGCTTTTCTGATAATAGAACCATTCGGGGGGAAGCGGCCCTTCCTGCGCCCCTGTCAGGGCAAAACAGGAAACAAAAAAAATGAGGCTTAAAATTGTTTTTTTCACAAAGCCTCCAATTCGGCAAAAAAAACTTCCAGGGCGTTTTCTTCCGCGACGGTACGCGCCAGCTCTCCGTGTTTGAAAATCATCACCTTGTTACCCGCCCCCGTTATGCCTATATCCGCGTGCCGGGCTTCTCCGGGGCCGTTTACCGCGCAGCCCATTACCGCGACCGTCAGATTTTTATCAAGGCTCATAAGCCTGTTCTGTGCAAGGGCGAGAAAACCGTGTACGTCAAAGCCCGCCCGCCCGCAGCGCGGACAGCTCACCAGGCGTATGCCTTTTACGCGCATACCCAGAGCCGCGAGAATTTCCCGCGCCGTTATAACCTCCGCTTCGGGCGTATCGGACAGGGAAACCCGCAGGGTATTTCCGATTCCGTCCCGCAGCAGGCTGGAAAAAGCCAGCGTACTGCGGACAACCCCCGGAATAAGAGGCCCCGCCTCGGTAACGCCTATATGCAGCGGATAGTCAAAGCGTCCGGCAAAAAGCCGGTTCGCCCTCACCGTACTTTCCGTATCGGAAGATTTCAGCGATATGATTATATTGCCAAAACCCAGGCTTTCGAGTACCCCGATTTCCTCCTCGGCAGCCCTGAGCATGGCCTCAGCCCCGTCCTTCTCTTTCGCAAGATGTCCGGGCAGCGAACCGTGGTTTACCCCTACCCGTATGGGAACATTTTTATCCAGGGCCTTGCGGACCAGATCTTCCACTTTCCACTTTGCGCCTATGTTGCCGGGATTAATGCGGACCTTCGCTATGGGGAAGTCCATACACCGCAGCGCGAGTCTGTGGTCAAAGTGAATATCCGCGACAAGCGGAATACTTACCCTCCCCGCCAGCTCCCCAAGAACTTCCGCCGACTTCATATCGGGAACAGCAAAGCGCAGAATATCGCACCCCAAAGCGGCCAGGCCGTTTACCCCGGCGACCAGTTCATCACTCAGCCCCGTAAGGGGCTTTTTCCACATTGACTGGATGGTAAGGGGAGAATCGCCGCCCACAGGCAGGGCGCCTACGCGGACAGTTTTTGTCTGCATAACAGGCATTGGCGTAAAAAGAAAAGCGGCCCGAGGTAATTCCAAAATTAAATTGTGTATAGCAAAATGTCACCCCCGGACTTGATCCGGAGGTCTTTTTTGCCGACAGATCCTCGTGTCAAGCACGAGCACGAGGATGACACATTTTGGAACCGGTGCTCGCCTATCCTTGTTATCAAGTCGGGCTTACATTGCCAAGAAGCAGCATCAGGAAGACCATTACAAACAGGGCAACGGTTTCCACAAGGCCCACAACAAGGATGTAGTTGGCAAAGCCCTTTCCGGTTTCCGCGAACGCGTCGGAAGCCGCCGCCCCCGCCATGCCCTGGAACCAGGCCGAAACGCCCATACCAAGACCGCCGAAGATGCCCGCGCCCAGAATAATAGCGGAGTCAATAAGCCCTCTTGCTTCGGTGAACGTATTCATCAGAATAAGACCGTAAATTGTCTGAGTCATGGGCGCTCCGACAAAGGCAAAAAGCAGGAAGGGCGCCGGTTTATTCTGAATGTAACACTTCTTCCACGCGCCGATAGCGGACATACCCGCCACGCCAACCCCAATCGCGGATCCCACCGCGGCAAGAGCCATAAAAGCCGCCAACCCGATAAAACCAGCATTTTGCATACCATATTCTCCTTCAAAAAAACTTAATATACCTAACTTGCCCGCGCGGTTTCTTCTTTTTCCCGGAAAGGATCGTAGGCGTATCCGCTCCACTCCAGTCCGAGATGATTCGAGAACTCCAGCACATTCAAGCGAACGCCGTGAACAACAACCGACAGAATACACATACCCATATTCAGGGTATGCCCCAGAATGATAATAAGAACACCCGGAACTATAAAGGCCGAGCCTCCCGCCATAATTCCCTGCGCCATGCTGTTAAAACTCTCGGCAATCGCCAGCCCCGCGAGGCCGACGGCGAAAAGGCGGACATAGGAAATAATATCGGCAAAAACAGAGATACAGCCCAGAGTCGTCGGAATAAACTGGGCAAGCCCCATCAGCATACCTTTGAGAAACTTTCCTTCCTGCTGGGACAAAAACAGCACAAACAGATACCCTCCGCCAATCGCTATATACGCCCAAGGGGGAACCGGAAATTTAACCTTGTCAATCAGCATATTCAAAACAAGCGTAAAAAGCCCCGCAAGCAGTCCCAGATACCCCAGGTGTACAAAGGCTTTAATTTTGGGCGTATTATGCAGGTCGTGGAAAAAATTCCAGATGCGCGCTATGCACAGATGCGTAACGGCCAAAATAAAACAGAAAAACTGGACGTTTTTCTGCACGTCAAGCCAGGGAACAAATACCAGAGAGAAAGGCGGCGTGGCCTTTAAATCAATACCTGAATCTTTCAACACTTTGGCCATTCCAAAGAAGTTACAGGTCATCGTGCCCCAGATAAGGGTAAAAATACTCATTACAATAAAGAGGATAAAAGCGTCGGGCATATAACCGAGTTTTTTGCGGGTTTTCAGCCCAAAAAACAGCGAAGCGGCAAGAAACAGAATCGCGTACCCCGCATCTCCTATTATCATGGCGACAAAAACGCTGAAAAACAGAATAAAGAAAAAGCTGATGTCCCGCTCCCTGTAGCCGGGAACAAGCCCCAAAAAGTCCATAACAGGCTGGATGATGCGTATCGGTTTTGGATTTTGAAGGAGCGTAGGAACAACATCATCGTCCGCCGGGTCCTGAATAAGAAGGCCCCAGCCTTCCGCCGCGGCCGCCGCCCGCAGATCCCCGATTTTGGGCTGAGGAACATAGCCGCCAAGATACGCGAGCTTTTGTTCCGCGGGGGCCATATCGGCGGCCGTCTGTTCAAACTCAGCGGCGTAGCGAAGCCTCTTTTCCTCTTCTTCAAGCGGCCCCTTAAACGGCAGATAAGCGCTAATAGCCGCGGCAAGCTCTTCTGCGGTTTTTTGTTTTTCCGCGAGAGCGGCCTTCAAATCCGCAAGGCCCTTCGCGGGTAGAGCCAAAGGTTCAAAACCCGCGGGAAAATCCGCCTCGTTCAGGGAAATGGCTATAAAGCCGATTTTTTCTTTTGTTTCAAAGGCCGTGTACTTTTGGCCCGAAAAGTTAAAAGCCTTCGCTTCTTTTTTGCCGATTTCATACAGGCGGATAAAAACCCCGCGCGAAAGCAAAAGTTTCAGGGTTTCGGGGTCAAAGTCGCCCCAGTTTTCAAGCCTGCTGATTTCCCGCGCGAGCCTGTCGGAGTCCTCGCGGCAGACCCTGCGCTGCTGTTCAAGCTCCGCGACCGCGCCGGCAACTTTCAGGGTATCGGCCGGATATCCGTCCTGTTTTTCGGCGGGGACGGCGTTTTTTTTCTCAGCGCCAAAGGCGGTGAGGGCGCGCTCAACGAGGGAGATTTTTTCCCGTATCGCTTCAAGTTCTTCGCTGGACTTCCCCGCGCCCTGCACATGAACAACGCCAACCCTGCGCAGCTCTTTCAGAGTCTGCCGGCGGCGGGATTCAAGCAGAACAAGCGAAACCTTTTTCATGGGTATAATCATGCTACGATACCTTCTCCACAATAATCTTCTTTTTGGCTATCTTGCCCCGCACAACCGCCGCCGTCTGCTGGTCGCCCAGATAAATGCGTATCTTGCGGATATTGTTTTTCGTCTCAGGAATCTTGACTTTCTCGAAAAGGTTGACGCGCTGGCTTGTTATCCGCAGTTCCTGATTCAGAAGTTCCACCTGCTTTTGCAAAATCTTCAGTTCTTCGTTAAAAGCGATAAGTTTTTTCAGCGCCTCAACGCCGGCGTCGAACCACAGGGGAGTTTCAAACAAATCGAAGGAAATATCTTCGTATTCTATTGCCTTAAAAACGGGAATATCCACGCCGGCGATATTGCCCGTCTCCGTTTCGAGCCTGCTGATTTTCACAAGCCCCGCGATGTCCCCGGTTTCGCCGAAAAGCTCAACCCAAGCCTCAATCCGCTTTTTGGCCGCTTCCCGGGCCGCGCGTTTTTCCCGCTCCTGCTGCTCCACGCTGCGGATAACCATCTGCAACTGCTGTTTTTTAAGCTGGAGCGTCGGCAAATACCGCTCAAAACGCTTTAAGCCGTCTTTTTGTTTTTTCAGTTCGTTCTTTGTGAACTTAATCGCGGGCATAATCCACCAACCGTTTCCTTATTTAGGCCAGAATTTCGCAATGAGGTCGGACCTCATGTTCGTTTCTTCTTTCGTGAAACAAGCGGCGAAAATCTTCCAGCCGTTGTCCAGGGCCTGTTCAAGGGGGATATTGACGGAAAGATCCATCATTTCCTTTTCAAACAGGACGCCGTATTTCAGAAGTTTGTTATCCCAGTCGGACATGCGGAAACCCATGGACTTTTTCTCCAGAGATTCCTTGTAGGCCGCGTAGAGCTTAATCATGCCGTCCATCAGGGCGCGGTGGTCTTCTCGGGTGTCCTTGTTAACAAGCTGTTTGAGGCGCGAGAGGGAGCCGAAGGGCTCTATGCGGCCGCCGCGCAGGTAATACTGACCTTCTGTAATATAACCCGTGTTGTCGGGTACGGGGTGGGTAACGTCGTCGCCGGGCATTGTCGTAACGCCCAGAACGGTAATGGAACCCGCGCCCTCAAAATCGACCGCCTTTTCGTAGCGGGAGGCAAGCTGGCTGTAGAGGTCGCCGGGATAACCGCGGTTAGACGGAACCTGTTCCTGCGTAATGGCAATTTCCTTCATGGCGTCGGCGAAGTTTGTCATATCGGTAAGAAGAACAAGCACTTTTTTTCCGCCCAGGGCAAATTTCTCCGCAACGGCGAGGGAAATATCGGGTACAAGGAGGCACTCGACAATGGGGTCGGAAGCCGTATGCACAAAGAAAATCGAACGGCTCATGGCGCCGCCGTTCTCCAGGGTTTCGCGGAAAAACAGGTAATCGTCATATTTTAGGCCCATACCGCCCAAAATGATAATATCGACTTCGGCCTGCATGGCGATACGGGCAAGAAGCTCGTTGTAGGGTTCGCCTGAAACAGAAAAAATCGGCAGTTTCTGCGACACAACCAGGGTGTTGAAAAGGTCAATCATGGGGATACCGGTACGCACCATATTGCGGGGAATAATTCTTTTTGCAGGATTGACCGACGGCCCGCCTATTTCGATAAGGTTTTCCGTCAAATCACTGCCCCTGTCGCGCGGGCGTCCCGAACCGTTAAAAACGCGGCCAAGAAGGTTTTCCGAAAAAGAAACCTGCATGGGGTGGCCCAGAAACCGGATTTCATCGCCGGTAGAAATACCGCGGGTTCCCGCGTAGACTTGCAGCGAGACAGTGTTACCGTTCAGGCGGATGACTTCCGCAAGGGACTTTCCGTGGGCGGAGGTGATTTCCGCAAGCTCGCCGTAGCGCACATCATCGGCTATGACGGAAATAACATTTCCCGCTATGCTTTCAATTTTACTGTATACTTTCCGCATGGATACTGCTCCTAATTCGCCAGATTTTTCAGAATGCCGGCCGCGGCCTCGTCGACCCCGGTTTTCTTTTCGGTTATCTGCCGGCGTATGCTGGTTTCAAGTTCCCTGAATTGATCGGACTGCCACTGGGTTCCGTTCCAGTCCAAGAAGTTCTGCCTGAGGGTGTTGAAAAAGGCTCTCGCGTCTTCTTTTGTGGGAATGGAGAACTGCGCCCCAAGCACATCAAAGAGAAGCCCGTACACATATTTCTGTCTTTCAACCGACGCCGCCGAATCAACGGGGTCATAAGAGTTCTGCTGCAAATATATGGAATCAAGGAATTCGCTTTTCTGGTAGAGGATGTAGTCGTCGGTACTGGTTCCTTCTTCGCCGACGACTTTCATCATCTGGGCAACGTCGTTACCCCGGAAGAGCACCTGACGGCCATATTCGGTCATGCCTTTTTCTATAATGCCTGTGTATTTACTCCAGCTTTCCAGAGGATGAATGGCCGGGTATTTGCGGGCGTCGGAGCGTTCGCGGGAAAGCCCGTGGAAAGCGCCGACAACCTTGAGGGTTGCCTGGGTAACCGGTTCTTCAAAGTTACCGCCCGCGGGGCTTACCGTACCGCCTATTGTGACCGAACCTATTTTACCGTTTTTCAGTTGAACAATGCCCGCGCGTTCGTAGAAACTCGCGATAACCGATTCGAGGTACGCGGGAAAGGCCTCTTCGCCGGGGATTTCCTCAAGACGGCCCGACATTTCGCGCATGGCCTGAGCCCAGCGGGAAGTGGAGTCCGCAAGCAGAAGAATGTTAAGCCCCATTTGCCGGTAATATTCCGCCAGAGTAACGGCCGTATAGACCGAGGCTTCGCGGGCCGCGACCGGCATGGAACTTGTGTTACAAATAATGATGGTTCTTTCTATAAGAGATTTGCCTGTACGCGGGTCTTTAAGTTCCGGAAATTCCTTCAGGGTTTCCACGACTTCACCGGCGCGCTCGCCGCAGGCCGCTATAATAACAATATCGACTTCCGCGTTACGGCTTGTTACCTGCTGCAAAACAGTCTTGCCCGCGCCGAAGGGGCCGGGAATGCAGTAGGTCCCGCCCAGCGCGACGGGAAGAAAGGTATCTATAATGCGGCTTTTTGTAACCATGGGTTTTTCGGGTTTTATCTTTTGTATATAGTGGGAAATAGGCCTTTTGACCGGCCATTCGAAACTCATGGTCACGGGCAGGGTTTTGCCTTTGGAATCTGTAAGTTCCGCGATGACCTCATCAATGGTGTATTCGCCCGCGGGCTTGACGGATTTAACCGTGTAGGCGTCGTAAAAGTTAAAGGGAACCATGATACAGTGGTCAAAAATACCTTCGGGTACGGAACCCAGAACGTCGGCGGCCGTTACGCTGTCGCCGGGTTTTACCAACGGGGTGAACTTCCACCGCAGGGTTTGTGAAAGCGGGTAGATGTACTCCCCTCTTTCAAGAAAAAAGCCGCACTTTTCCGCAAGTTCCGGCAGGGGGTTTTGCAGGCCGTCATAGATCTGCTGCAGCAGCCCCGGGCCCAGGCGAACGGAAAGAAGCTCGCCGGTGAACTCCACCGTATCGCCTATGCCTATGCCCCTGGTCATTTCGTAGACCTGGAGTTCCGCGATGTTGCCGCGAATACGGATAACCTCGGCCTTGAGCCTCTTGTCACCCAGAACAATGTAGGCCACTTCATTCATGGAGACGGCGCCTTCAAAACCAACGCTCACCATATTGCCGTTAATACCGGTTACTTTTCCCTTTGTATCAGTCATCACACTCTCCAGTGTTCCTTACTCAGGAAGGATTTTTATTGACAATCGTTTCATACAGAATAGAAAAATTTTTCTCTCCATCCGTTTTGTTTCTTTTATTTTTCAGTTTGACAATCTGCATTCTGAGGTAATATGTAATGAGTTTATCCACATCGAACAGATGCCCGGTTTCCAGCTCGTCCAGGAGCGACCACAGGGCGCGCAGTATAACCGCCTCCGCCTCAAGGGGAGATTCTTCATTGAAAGCCTTTCGCGCCGCGTCCAGAATGCTTTGAGAATATGCCCCGTAGCGGTTGTAGCTTTCTGTTTCAAGCCCCTTCTTCGCCGCGCGGAGCTTTGCCAGTTCCGCCCGCAGGGACTGTTCCCCCGCGGTCCAGCCGTCCAGGGTGGCGTTGCCTGTTTTCAGGCCCGGCGGGCTGTGAAAACGGGCTTCTTTCAGAATATTCCAATCACCGGCGCTTACGCTGTTTTGGCACAGAAAGAGGAAGTCGTCTTCCGGTATTGTCGAAGCGCTGTCAAAAGTGAGATACGGCAAGGCTGCGACAGTATAAAAATAACCGCCCAAGGATTACGCCCCTTTTGAAAGACTTTTCATGATTTCGGCGAGTTTGGGATTCAGGTATTCGGCAAGAATCTGCGCCACTCCCTCCGCCGTAAAATCATAATACGCGGAGCCGTTTTTCTCGCTTATGCGGAAACCCGCGTCGATTTGGGGAACGGGCTTTAGCGTAACGCCTTTTTTGAGTTCTTCGCCCAGCTTCGCGCTGAGGGAACTCTCAATCTTTTTAAGCTCGTCCGCAGGCAAAAGCACCTCAAGCCCCCCGGAACCCTTTGCCGCCCAAGCCTTTACCAGACCAACAACGGCGTCCTCAAGACCTTTTCCCTGAAGAGCTTCCCTTGCCTGGGAGGTAATAACACCGTCGAAAAGGGAAGTAATGCGTTTTTCCAGACCAAGAATCAGGTCGCGCCCCGCCTGGGCGATGGCCTCTTTGGAAGACTGCTCGCCGCGGGCTATTTCCCGCCTGGCGTCCGCCAAAAGACGGGCGGCGTCTTCTTCCGCCCTGGCGACTATGGCTTTGGCCCGCGTTTCCGCCTCCGAAACGATTTCGGCGGCTTTGGAATCGGCCGAATCAATGCCTTCCTTTTTGATTGTTTCGATAAGTTCTTTTAATTGAATATCCATAGTTTCCTCATCTGGTTTCCGGTACAACCCGTAATTTATCAAAAAAACACATACATTAACTTTAGTGAATAAGCTCAAATAAATCAAGCCTTTTTTTGAGTTTTTTACCACTCAACGCGCCAGACAAGGGAATCGGCGCTTTCAATAAGCTCCGGCAGGGAAAAGGAAACAGAAGCCTGAGCGCCGGAAACTGTTCCGGGGGGAACCGTGCGGCGGACAGGCCGGGGCGTTGTTAGGGAAAAGCTCAAGGTGTAGGGCTTGAAAAAGGCGTCAACGAACTCTTTTGTCTTCTCATCAATGCCGCCCGTCGTACCCGGCGTAATAATTTGTTCAAAAACATTGACCCCCCCCTCCTGCCGCAGGCTGAAAGCGCTTTGCCCGCCGGCGACAAAACCGTTCAGGGCCTCAAGAGACGCAAAGCCCAAAACGGCCTTTATAACCGTAGACTCGCTGGTCTCCGTGCGGGAGTATGAGTTCAGGGTAAGGCCCGGCGCGGCCGCAACGCTGCGGTAAAAATCAGCCTCGCCTACAGGCAGGGGCAGCGGGGAGTTCCCGCTGTCCGCGGCGTCCCAGTCCCTCGCAAGGGCGGAAACAGTATAGACAAGTTCGAGAGTACCCGACCCGTCCGCTGCCAGGGTCATTTTTGATTCCACGCTGAGGCAGGAAAAAAGAATGAATGAAACAGCGGCTATTAAGAGCTTTCTTATCATAGATATATCATACCCTAAAGGGAAAAAATGGGGAATAGGGGGTGCACCAATTTTTTCCGTGCAAAATAACCGGAAGCCCCTGGGTCGGGCCGCGCCAGGGATTGCAGCGTAAATCCTTTTGGCGCAGCCAAAAGATTGAAGCGGAAAGCCCGGTTTTTTGCGAAGCAAAAAAGGCGCACGGAAAAAATTGGTGCACCCTGAATAGGGTGGCCGCATAAAAGCCGACATAAGGCACGCCCCCGCCGCGCCGGTTTTCCGCACCGCGTCAATATTGTCTTCCGATATGCCGCCGATGGCGTAAACCGGAAGGGAAACCGCCCGGCATATTTCGGCAAGGAAGCCCAGCCCCCGGCCTTCCAGCCCTTCCTTGGAAGCGGTTTGAAACACATGCCCCGCCACAACACAGGCTGCGCCCCGGGAAGCCGCGTACCGGGCTTCCTCCACGGAATGGACCGAAACTCCCACGCTAAGCCCTGCGAGGTCTTCCGGGGTTTGTTTGGTAAAAACAGGCAGGGGCAGATGAATCGCGCCGCAGCCCAGCCGCCTGGCCACGGCGCTAAACTGATGGGCGATAAACCTTACGCCGCGGCGCCCGCAAAGCGGGAAGACCTGAAGCGCCAGGGCCTCGTAGTCTTCTTCGGACAAATCCTTTTCCCGGAGCATCAGCGCCGAAACCCCGGAAGCCGCTATCGCCTCAATCCGCTGGAGGAAATCCCCCGCGCAGGCCAGGCGGTTTGTTACCGCGATAATCTCAAAAGGTTTCACAGGTATACATACTCGCTCATCACCGGCTGCAAACCCCGCTCAAGGAGCATATCGTGGATTTCGCGGACCGAACGCCCGTCGTCAATCTCAAACTGCCCGTCCCCGCCGGACTCTCCCGCGCGCCTGCCTATGCCCACATCAACCCCCGCGGATATTTTCGTCGCGGCGATACCCACAACGTGATCACGGAAACGGGCGTTTTCCCGGCTGGAAATTGTTATACCCGCGAAGGGCATAAACAAACGGCAGGCGCAGATCACCTGCAAAAGCTCGGCCTGCCCCACATTTTCCGGGACAATGGTATCGTTGTTTACGATGGGCCGCAGCCGGGGGCAGGAAAAAGCGATTTCCGCGTGCGGATACTTCCGCTGGATAAGCCGGGCATGTATCCCCGCGGCAAAAGCGTCTTTCCTGAAATCCCCAAGCCCCAAAAGAGCCGCGAAACCGACCCCCCGGATACCGCCCATCAAAGCCCGTTCCTGGGCGTTAAAACGGTAGGGAAAAATCCGTTTGCGCCCGCCGGGATGCAGTTCCGCATAACGCCGCGGATCGTAGGTTTCCTGAAAAACCGTTACAAAGTCGGCGCCGCACTGGCGCAGGAAGGCGTAGTCCCCGCTGTTCATGGGATAAACCTCCAGCCCGACAACCCGGAAATATTTCCGCGCGATCTTACAGGCCTCTCCTATATAAGCCGTATCGGACATCTTCCTGCTTTCCCCGGTAAGAAGAAGAATTTCCTCCAGGCCGGAGGCGGCGATGGCCTTCATCTCCCGCTCAATTTGGGGAGCTTCAAGCCTGGCCCTTTTGATGGGATTGCGGCAATTAAAGCCGCAGTACACACACTGATTTTCGCAGTAATTCGCTATATACAGGGGCGTAAAAAGATATACCGAATTGCCGAAACGCGCCCGTGTTTCCGCCCGCGCCCGCCGGGCCATATCTTCAAGAAAAGGCATGGCCGCCGGGGACAAAAGGGCCGCGAAATCCCCGGTACTCCGTTCCGCCGCGTCCAGGGCGCACCGCACATCGGCCCCGGTATACCGGCTGGCATCGTAAGCTCCCGCCTCCTGAAGCACCCGCTCCATAATGGAAGAATCCACAGCCTCCATTCCCTCAAGATAGGTCATCACATCGGGCCGCGCGGAGGCCCGCGCCTTCAATCCGTTTTCCGTTGCCATTTTATCCGGCCTCCTGTGCGCTGTGCAAAAACCCTGTCAGCGGGGAAGACGCCGCGGCCCCGCCTTCCAGCACCCGGCCCAGCCCGGACAGATAAGCGGCCCGCCCCGCCTCGATAGCTTTCTTGAAAGCCGTCGCCATTGCCGGAACATCCCCGGCCGTGGCAATCGCGGTATTGGCCATAACCGCCGCGGCCCCCATCTCCATAACCTCGCAAGCCTGAGACGGCCTGCCGATACCGGCGTCCACGATAACCGGCAAATCAATCTCGTCAATAAGAATCTTTATAAAATCCCTGGCCCACAGTCCCCGGTTGGACCCGATAGGCGCAGCCAGAGGCATAACGCAGGCGGCCCCGGCGTTCGCCAAATCCCGCGCCGCGTTCAGGTCCGGGTACATATAAGGCATCACGATAAAACCCTCTTTCGCGAGAATCCCGGCGGCCCTAATGGTTTCGTAGTTGTCAGGCAAAAGATATTTGGAATCGCGGATAACCTCGATTTTAATAAAGTCGCCGCAGCCCAACTCCCGCGCAAGCCGGGCAATCCTTACCGCCTCGTCCGCAGTCCTCGCGCCGGAAGTATTGGGCAGGAGGGTAACACCCCCGGGAATATAATCGAGAATATTATCCTCGCCCCCCTGGTTCGCCCGGCGGAGCGCCAGCGTAATCATCTGCGCCCCCGC
>JAISQU010000259.1 GCA_031274005.1 Spirochaetales bacterium | reverse complement strand
CCTCCTTAATCTCCTCCTGTGAAAGTTCCCCCTGTTTTTGCCGGAGAAAATCCAGAAAAATGTGATGAATCCGGTAGCCGTGAAGGTAACGGTTATACCAGATCAGGGCGCTGAACTGTTCCATGGCGGAGATATTATTCCCCCCCAGGTCGAGGGTATCCAGAAGATTCCGGGGCCAATGCTCAATCAGGGAAAGCTTGATGAGGAATTTCCGCAGTTCTCCCCCCATGCTCTAAAACATCGTTTCCACCATTTTTCTGACCATGTCCCGGCCGCTGCTCTCCCCGCCCGCCCGGCTGGACCGTATCTCCTGGAGGGTAAGACCCACCGCCCGGGCCCACCCCTCGGTATCCCGGTATATCCTGGCAAGCTCCCCGGCCTCAAGGGGGATATTGCAGAGCCGGAAATAGCAGCCGATCTCTTCTTCGCTGAACCGGAGATCCTCGGTGGTAATTTGCGAGAGAAAGCCCTTGGCCAGAGGGGTGATGGTGTTGATTTCCGGTTCGGTCCGGGATAGCAGGACAATATTGTTTTTTGAAACCGGGACGATTATGGCCCGCTCAAAAAAGCGCAGAACCGGGGATTTTTTGATAAGGTGGAAATCGTCGAATACCAGTACATACTGTTTCGGGCTTATAATTTTTTCGTTGAGAAAGGTCATAAAACGGTCAAACTGCGACTGGGTTTCGGGGAAGCCCAAGCCCGCCAGCAGTTTGCCGGCCTCCGGGTTGAAGCATCTTACCGCTTCGGTATAATTTTCCCAAAAACGCCAGCCCAGATTATCCCGCTCCGAAAGCTGTACCCAGATGATGTCCCGTGAATCTCTTTGCAGGAAAGAATGTACCGCGTAGGTTTTGCCGCAGCCCGCTCCCGCTACCACGGTAACCACCCGGCTGTGCAGGGCTTTTTCCAGGAGCCTGTCTATCCGCGGCCGGTCAAAGAAAAGCCGGTACTGGAACTTTTTTTGATTTCCTTGTTTTTTCATACTATATAGTCTACCGTCTGAGGGGGTTTTTGTCAGTATCCTGCGGTAACCCTCATCCCTAACTATTTTTGGTAATTGCTGCCGACGGTGATATTCCCTTCCTGGTTTTCCACCGAATTTGTCTTTTCATAAAAATGAGGTACAAGGCGCATAATGCCTTCTACCGTATAAAAAGGATCGCCCCTCACTATGGGCAGTTCTACCGGGCCCTGCTCTGAACCAGCCTTGTAGATTGCGGTGATAAGCTCAATGGTCTTTCTTCCGTCTTCGCCCTGAATAAGAAGCGAGCCTTTTCCCTCTATGGCGTCCAGCACGTTTTCGATCTGTCCGGCATGGGCGGTATGTTTTAAAACCGGCAGGGCCTGATAATCCGCGGTAAGTTCCTTTTCCAGCGCTTCGTTCTTAACGGGAAAACCGTTCGGCTGGGCCGTGGACGCCGCGATTTTCCACGGGGCAGAGATGCGGGCCTTTTCGCACTGGAAGATGACCTGCTGTTCCTCGCCGTGGTGGATAACAGAACTGGTGATTTGGGCCAGGGCGCCTTTCGCGCACAGTTCGCTTGCCCCGTATTGCAGTATGGCGATTGAAACATCTTCTACCTCGGCGTTATCGTGGGAGGCGTTACTTAATACGGCGGTTATGCTCTGCGGCAGGCCGAGCATCCAGCCAAGCATATCAATGTGGTGGACGGCATGGTTAAGAGTACAGCCGCCGCCTTCCTTCTGCCAGGTTCCGCGCCACCAGAGATCGTAGTATGAATGGCCGCGCCACCAGTGGGAATCGATCTGCGCGTGAACTACCCGCCCGGCTTTGCCCGAGTCGAGCAGCTTTTTAAGATTGGCGACAGGATCGCGGAAGCGGTTTTGCGCTATAGGCGAAAATATCCTGCCGCTTTTTTTGGCGGCCTCAAGCATGGCGTCACATTCCTCAAGAGAAGCCGCCATGGGCTTTTCCACGATGACGTGCTTTCCCGCGTTAAGGGCGGCGATGGCGATCCTCGCATGCTCAAAAGGAGGCGTACATATACTCACCAAATCCACAGCGGGATCGTTTAAAGCATCCTCAAAGGATATTGACGGCGCCGCGTCAAGCTTGAAATCCTCCGTTTTTTTCGCCGCCTTTCCCTCAACAATGTCGATCATACGGACAATCTTGCAGCGGCCCGGAAACGCCAGATACCCTTCGATATGCTGCCGGGAAATATTGCCCGTCCCGATAATGGCTACGTTAATCATACTGCCTCCTCATTCAAAAAAAATATTGTCAAAACGTTTTGACATCTATCTTACAAACCCTTTTCACCTTTGTCAACGGCTCGTAGTGCCACGGCTCGTAGTGCCACGGCTCGCAGTGCCATGGTTCGCAGTGCCACGGCTCTTTGCTGCCTTCCCCCGGATTTTTCCAGGGCTGCGCGGGCGGTCACCGGCGCTGAGGGAAGTACTGGCCCGCACAATCAATTTTGGCTGCAAAACCCGGCATTCCGTATTGGGGATGTTTGAACTCATCGCGCAGCGCAGCTCGCTTATCCCGAGGAAACCCATTTCCTCAAAAGGAAGTTCAAAAGTTGAGATCGGCACGGGCCAGAAAGCGGAAAAATCACGGTTATCGTAGCCAAGGATACGGATATCGCCGGGTATTTTATATCCCGCCCCGGTAAGGCGGTTCATGGCGCCCGCGGCAAGATAATCGTTGGCGCAAAATATGCCGTCGATTTTTCTGTCCCGCCGTATCAGCTCCAGCGCGGCGTCATACCCGTGCTCATACTCATAACTACCGTAAATATAATGGCTCGCGGGAAACGGCAATTCAAGGGCGGCTATTCTTTTCCGAAATCCTTCCAGGCGATCTATTGTTGACAACCTGGTTTGAGGCCCGCAGATCATGGCGGGCCGGCGCATTCCCGAAGCGTAGAGATGGTCGGCGGCCAGCATGCCGCCGCTGATATTATCGTGAAGAACAGATCTAAGCCCTTCAATCTTCATATTGATTGCAACAACAGGAAAGGGGCTGTTTTGTATTTCCTTAAGCGGATTTTGTGAAACAGCAAGATAATGACACAGCAGCAAGCCTTCAATATTGCGGCCCAGAAAGAATTGATATGCCTTGGAAAAATCATTGTCAAATTCAACGGCGCTGACAAAAAGCATCGACAAATCGCTGCCGGCAAGTCCCCTTTCAATACCTTTCAGGATTTTATGAACATAGTGATCGGTAATATCAATTATATAGCATCCAATGGTACCGCTCTTGCCCTTGCGCAAATGGCTCGCGTTATGGGAAGGAATATAGTTGAGCGTATTAATGGCTGACAGAATCCGGTCTTTTGTCTCGCTGCTTACCGGCCGTTTGCCGTTCAAAGCATGGGTAACAGTAGACGGGGAAACCTGGGCGAGTTTAGCTACATCAAGAATTGTTGCCGATAATGCCATCGCGAATTGTCTCCTACGCCCCGCCTTCAATCCTCTTAACCGATTCAACCTGGAGGCAGTCCGGGGGCAGTTCCATGAATTCTATACGGTTGCCGTCGGGATCATGGGTCCAGAATTGTATGCATTTGGAAACCCCTCTTTTAAGTTCCGTGTCGATGGGCGCGCCGCGGGAACGGACTTCTTCCAGAAACCGCGCCGCGTTATCCACTTCAAAGCACACATGGTTGAGGCCGATGGTATGCTCGCCCTTCCCGCACTCTTCGGTACCGAAAGGAAAAATCTCGATAAACTGGTAGGGCGCTACATATATGTGGACGCTCCCCAGCCTGCCTCC
>JAISQU010000239.1 GCA_031274005.1 Spirochaetales bacterium | reverse complement strand
ATGGATTTTATGCGGGTCCATACCCCCTACAAACAAGATTTAACCGGGTTCAAGGCGCCCTGAAGGGCGGGGTATGGACCCGCTTGCGAATCAATCATCGAGTTATGGGTCAAGAATAGGCCTTGCTGCGGGCAGGGCCAGCGCATTAAAAATCCTAATTCCTTACAATATAAAGAGTTAGCTTTTCCAAAATTTTTATCAGCAAAAGCGTAATTCCTTATGCCACAAGGAGATAAAATTTTTAATGCGCTCGCCCTGTTGCTGCGGGGACGCTTTCACGGAAATCTGCGGAGGGGGCATAACCGGCACGGCAATTGCTCCGCAAGTGCGTTGTAACCAGGAGTGATGCTTTTTAGCCGGTAGGGTACTGGTGACTTTCACCGCAATTTCCGGCGCCGACATGCGGTTCGCCTATGCGGGGACGCTTTCACGGAAATGTGCGGAGGGGGCATAACCGGCACGGCAATTGCTTCGCAATTGCGTTGTATCCAGGAGCGATGCTTTTTAGCCGGTAGGGTACTGGTGACTTTCACCGCAATTTCCGGCGCCGAGATGCGGTTCGCTTATGCGAACCGCATCTCGGCTAATTGAAGTCATTGGCAGGCTTCTGTATACTTCGCAGCGGGATGTTATGGAACTGTTAATTTTTCTTATTGTCGCCTCATACATTTTTGCCGTCGCGGGCGTTATCGTTCTTCTTATACGCACGGGCGGGCAATCCGAAAGCCTCAGGCTGCATGGGCGCGAGATGGATCTCGTAAAAGAGCGGGCGGCCCGGCAGGAGCGTGACATTGCCGCCCTGCGGCGCGCCCTGACGGAAGCGGGCTTTCCGGCGACTGATTTTGCGGGCGAAACTTTTCCGCCGGAACGGTATCCCGGACCCGGCGATGTTCCTTTGCATCCTCACGCGCCGCCGCCCGCGGCGGTACACGAAACCGCGGCGCCGCATTTAGCACCCGGTCCGGCCGAACAGCCCGCGGCCCAAACCGGCGAGCCTCAAAAGCCGCTCCCGGCAGCCGCGGAACAAGAGCCCGCAGCGACCTGGCGGACGGAATCTCCGGCGGCGGAAGGCCCCGCCGCGCCCAACGCCGCGTTCTCATTGTGGATTTCCCTTTCATCCTTCATAAAAGGCGGCAATCTCTGGGTCGCGGGCGGCGTCATCCTGCTGTTTGCGGCCTTCAGCCTGCTTTTGACCTACATGGCGCGGAGGGGTTTTTTTACGGTAGAAATGCGCATAGCGGCCGCGATTGTCTGCGCTCTGGCCATGCTGATTTTCGGCTGGAAGTTCCGGCTGCGTAAAGCCGTTTACGCCTTGGTCATTCAGGGAGGCGGCATAGGCGTTCTGTATCTGTCGTTTTTCGCGGCCTCAAAACTGACAAATCTGCTGCCTGTCCCGGCGGCTCTTGCTCTTGTCACCCTGCTCATCCCCTCGACCATTATTCTGGCCTTGCTGCAAAACGCCCAGCCCCTGGCGGTTTTCGGCCTTTTGGGAGGTTTCCTCGCGCCCATTCTTCTTTCCACAGGCAGCGGAAACTACATAGCGCTCTTTACTTATTACCTCGCGCTGGACATAGCCGTTCTTATTATCGGAGGCCGCCGCCTATGGCGCGCCCTTAGCCTGATCGCGGCCGTGTGTACTTTTGCCGTATCCCTCGCGTGGATCGCCGACAGGTACGAACCGTACATGTTTGCCACGGCGGAACCTTTCATGGCCGCGTTTATTCTGATTTTTACGTTTATTGGGATACGCTCCGCCCGCGGCGCGGCTATATCGCTCAGCAATTATGATATTCCCATCACTATTGGCACGCCTTTTGCTGGCGCAATTATCCAGTGGCAGATTTTTTCACATATTGAACACGGCCTGGCGATTGTGTGTATCGTTTTCGCCGCCTTTTATATTCTTCTTGCGCATATTATACGAAAAAAAACCGGCGCGGGTATCCGCAGCCTTGCCGAAGGCTATCTGGGCCTTTCGGTACTCCTCGCGAATCTGGCCATTCCTCTGGAGCTTTCGGCCCGCCTTACAAGCGCCGTATGGGCAGCGGAAGGGGGTCTGGTTTACTTTTTAGGCTGCCGTTTGTACAGCCGGCGTATCCGCGCCGCGGCCCATGTTCTTCACGCGGCCGCGGTGATTGCGTTCTTTGCGGAACTGCCCGCCCGCTTTGGCAGCGTGGATTTTCCCGCGTTCAGAAGCCCCGTCTTTACCGGCGCTCTTATCATAGCCCTGTCCGCGATTATCACGGTCATTCTGTCAAACCGTTTCGCCCGGGACGCAAAACCGGTACAGAAGACCTACGAAAAATCCGCCATGCGGGTTTTCTTTACCCTGTGGGGCCTTCTCTTTTGGATGGCATCCTGGGGCGCGGAGCTTTACCGTGTATCCGGCCGCGCTCCGGCGGAGTTTTTCATTATCGCGTCCCTGACGGGCGCGGCCTCGTACGCCGCGGGGAGGTTCTTCCGCAGTCCCCAGCTCTATCTGGGGCTTGCCGTCCCCCTCCTCAGCGCGCTGTACATCACAGCCGCAAACCTGTTTATCCGTATCGTAGATTTTTTCGCCTACAGCCCCCTGGATATTCTTACTTTCAATTTTTTCGAAGGCAGGTTTCTCCGGGCGTGGCTTCTGTTTTTTGTCTCTCAGGCGGTTCTTCTCCGGCTCGCGGCTAAACCCCTGCCGGACGGCGGCGCGGCCGGGCGGCGGAATGTCCCGCAAACGCCGCACGCATGGTGGCTCGCCTTGACGCTTTTTATCGTCGTCCTCGTCATAACCTGTACGGCGCGCGCCTTCTCGGATGAGATTCTCGAACTTTCGCGGTCATGGACAAGCCTCGCCGGGGTTCTTCCCTCCTTTATCTGTATCGCGGCGCTGTCGTTTCTGGCGCGCGGCCTGCCGAAAGCGCCGTACAGACAGGCTGTCTTTGTCTGGCTGCCCCGCGTTCTGTGCGCCGCTGTGGGCATCTGGTTTACGGGAACGCTTTTCGCGGCGGGAGATCCTTCTCCCCTGCCCTTCTATATCCCGCTCATCAATCCCCTGGAAATCCAGCAGGCTTTCTGCCTCGCCATTATCATTGTGCGCCAGCTTTCCCTGCGCAGGGCGGGCATAGAACCGGCGTTCAAAATCCGGACGCTTTTTACCCTTGTCGACCTTATGATTTTTCTATGGCTGACCGCTATGGCTGCCAGGAGCGCCCACTTTTTTCTGAATATTCCCATGAGCGCGGTTATTTCCGCCGGACAGTTCCAACTGGCCCTGCTCATACTCTGGGGAGCTTTGGGCATAGCTCACATCCTCGCGGGACACAGGTTTCACCTGCGGCCCCTCTGGCTGGCGGGCGCGGCGCTCATGGTTATAGACATCGCCAAACTTCTTCTTGTGGACCTTGCCCAAACAGGGACGGTTACACGGATAATCTCGTTTTTTGTTGCGGGGCTGCTTTTACTTTTTATCGGCTGGGCCGCTCCTCTGCCTCCGGCGCATCCCGCGCCAGGGGAGCCGGAGAAATGAAAACCTTCGTCTGTGCGGCGCTTGTATTTTTTACCGGTCTGTACGCCCTGTGCGCGCAGGATTCCCGGCCCGCCGCCGCGAAACCCGAAGACTTCGCGGGCCGGATGACGCTTTCCGCCATGGAAGGCGAGCTTATGTACCTGGAATTGCCCGAAAATGTATACCGTCATGTAGAGCGCCGCGACCTGGCAGACATACGGGTCTTTGATGCGGGCGGGAATCCCGTCCCCTGCGAAGTGCGCGCGGCGCCGGGAATAAGCGAAACCCCGCGGCCCCTGCAGGCGCCGTTTTTTTCGTGGACGGCCGGCGAGAAAACCCTGCCCGGGCAGGCAAACATAGAAATTGATTCAGGCGGGGCCGTCATCAGAGTCAATCCCGCAGCCGCGGCGGGAACTCCACAACTCCGGTCTTTTCTGATTGACCTTTCGGGTTTGCCGTATCACCCCCTGTCCCTTGTTCTGGAAACAGAAAGCGGCGGGCAGTGGAACAGCCCCGTAACCCTTCAATACTCCGAAGACCTCGCGATCTGGAGGCTGTTTGACAAACCCCAGACCATAGCCCGCTTTGGCGCGCAGGCGGGAGATACCGCAGACAGGGATACCATCAGCCTGCCGGAACACCGCCCGCCGTACATACTTATTACAATAAACGACACGGTTCCTCCCCTGCTCGCGGTAAAGGCGCTCTTTAAAACCGTAAACCGGCCCGGGGCGCTGCGGGAAACCCTTTTTCCGGGGAAAAAGAGCGCAGACGGTTTTTCCGTTACCTACGCAACCGGGGGATACTTTCCCGGCGTGGCCCTGGACTTTATTCTTCCCCGGGCCGACTCCATGAATGTGGAAATCTTCTGCCGCTACAGCGAAGAGCAGGAATGGCAATTCTGGAACGGCGGAACCATTTACCGTCTCAACGCGGCGGCGGGCGCTGAAAAAAATAAGGCTTGGGCGGGGGAAGCCTCCGCTCCGTATTGGCTGCTGAAGGCCGCGGGCGATCTGCCTTTTGCCTCCGTCCCCGATATGCAGCTTACCTGGGAACCCCGCCGCCTTGTATTTCTGGCGCGGGGGCCCGGCCCCTGGATTCTCGCCTACGGAAACAGAGACTACGGCCCCGTGCGCGAAGCCCTTCCCGGCCCGCTGCGGGAACAAAAAGCCTCCCCCGCTTCCGTCGCGGGGGCCGAACACTGGACGCCGCGGGCCTCTGCCGAAGAAGAAACGGTCTGGAATCAGGTGTTTCTCTGGGGCGCGCTCATCCTCGCCGTCACGGTACTTTCCGCAATGGCGTTTTTCATGGCAAAGTCAATGAAAAAAATGTGAGGAGTAAAGGCGGGGCCTTCAACCCGCGGCCGGCCGCTTTTTCCCGGCGCTTAAAATTCTTTTCCTTAGAGCCTGTTTAATATCTTGCCCTCCCCCGGGCGCGCAAGGGATTGAAGCGGAAATCCTTTTGGCGCAGCCAAAAGATTGGAGCGAAAAGCCCGGTTTGCGGCGTTTTACGCCG
>JAISQU010000179.1 GCA_031274005.1 Spirochaetales bacterium | reverse complement strand
TACGGTACCGGGGGGCAAACTGCTCCGTAATCTTTTTCTTCTCTGCCATGGTAAATCCCATTCCTTCCCTCCAGCACTACCCTGTGCTGGGAGTATGTTAGGTCATCCATGGTTAGAATTTTACTTGGCGCATCCGTTCCGTGATGGTTAGATTTAACGTGGCGCAATGCGCTGACTTGACAGCGGGCCTTTGCGCGCTATAGGCTGAAGCTCATGTTTTTTAAACTCATTGCCTGTAATGTTTTTTTTCGCGAGATCTGCGGGGAGGCGGCCGGTTCGCGGCATGTTTTTGACATGGAGTTTACCGAAAAGGGGGAGCACGCCAAGCCGGAGGTTTTACGCGAAAGCCTGCAAAAAAGAATTGACGCGGCGGACGCTTCGGGAAAGGCCTACGACGCTGTTCTTCTTGCCTATGGGCTGTGCGGCAACGCTCTGGCGGGAATCACGGGCCGTTCAACGCGCCTTGTTGTTCCGCGGGCGCATGACTGCTGTACGATTTTTTTGGGTTCAAAAGAAAGGTTCAAAAAGCATTTTCAGGACAATCCCTCGCGGCCTTTCAGTTCGGCGGGATACAGGGAGCGGGGCGATTCATACCTGCGCACATCGGATGTGTACGCGATGATTGGCCTGGGCAAAACCTTCAGGGAGTACGAGGCCCTCTACGGCGGGGAAAACGCGCGGTACATCATGGAGACTCTCAACCCTGTGCGGGAAACCGGCAAAGAGTCTGAAATATTTTTTATCGATATGCCGGGGACGGCTTTTCTGGGTTTTGCGGAAACATGCAGAAAGGAGGCGGAAAGCGAAGGGAAAGCCTTTACCTGCGTGCGGGGCGACCCCCGGCTTATCAAAAATCTCCTCAACCCGGAGGCCGGCGGCTGGAACGCCGGGGATTACCTTGTCCTGGAACCGGGAGAAAAAATTGTTCCCGTTTACGACTGGGACCAGATTATCCGGGCCGGTTAAGATTCCGCCGCGGCCTCTTTTTATCCGCAGGCATTTCTGCGCGCCGGGTCCACTACCTCAAGCAAATCCCTGTCCATAATCTCAAGAAGAGCCTCCGTACCCTGTTCGAGTTTCAGGTTGAGCTCTTCCTGATAGAGGGGTACTAGCTGGTAAAAATTGACAAAACCGTCGGGTATTCTGCACTGGTCACAACCTTTTCTGAAAGCGCCGGGATTCAGGAGCAACATGGTGTTTAGCTGTGTGGAATCCGCAAAAGGCTCTCCCGCGGGAACGGTATGCCCCCAGCCCAGCCACGTCTGTTGTTCTATCGGAAGCCGGGCCATGATTTTGAGCCACCTGAGGGGCCAGTACCATCTTTCGTCCTTGAAGTTCTGCATATTCCAGTCCGGGGGAAGGCACACGAGGAGTTCCGCCCTGTCAAAACCCTTGCCCTCAAGATCCGCCGGCAGCTTCATACGGTGCGCCCCCATTCCTATGGTTACCAGAACATAATAATCGCGTTTTTGCGTGGGGTTGATAATCGCGATATCCACATGAATATCCGGCGAAATGATCTCGTGAAATACGTTTTCGTACTCCCCAAAGTATTTCGTGATATGGTCTTCCACGCAGGTAACATCCGCCTCTGAGTACATCTCGGGAGGCTGAGATTTTTCATTATTGCCGCTCACTGCTATCCTCCTTGGAGCCTGTCTATTGTATCAGAAATGACAAATATGGTATACTCATTTGTATCTTGATCATATTTCACTATGTGTGAACGGGGAGATCATTATGGATGAAAAGAAGTATATCGATGCGGAAATCGGCCTGGGCCGGGTGCGCGGCAACGCCGTAATCTACAAAAAAATGCTGGGTATGTTTTTGAACAGCAAGGAGTTCGACACTTTTGAGGAAGCCCTTGCCGCAAATGATTATTCGAAAGCCGCGGATGTCGCGCACGCCATCAAGGGGCTGACCGGAAACCTGGCGCTTACCCCGCTTTTTGAAGAGAGCACAAAGCTCATGAATCAGCTGCGGGACGGCAAGTACGACGAAGAGACTCTCGCGAGCTACCGCAGCGCCCTTACGGAAACCCGTTCCGAGGTTAAAAAGTTTGTTGCGGTTTAACAGGCAAACTGATCTCCGCTGCCTGGCGGGTTCATAGCGCCCTGTGAGGGCCGCCGGTTTACCGGGCCTCAAGCCGTTTGCGGAAGCTCTCATACTCCAGATTATCCAGATCCTCCCGGAGCCGGTTAACAAGGTCTCCCCCGGATTCATAGGCGTAGTCTTCCAGATTTGAAAGAATCTTCGCCATGGTTTCGAAGTCGTAGTTTTTACAGGCGTCCAGGAGGTCCGACAGCAAAGCGCCGTCCGGTTCGTCCCTGCGGGGTTTCGGGCTGTTCCCGCCGGAGAGGAGGGGGCTTATGACGGCCTCTATTGCCGCGGTGAGCTTTTCCATGGTTTCGATAAAGGGCGCGTTAAGCTCCAAAACCGCATCAAGCCGCCCGGCCTTGGCGGCGGCTTCCAGTTCCGCCGCCTGTTTTCCCGGCCCGTCGGCGCAGATGCCGTAACTGGCGCCCTTGAGGCCGTGGACTGTGATGGCGTAGTCTCTCAGGGACTCCTGCGTACAATCGCGGAGGCGCTCAAGCTGGGCCGGGGTATGGAGAAAAAAGGCCCGGAGAATTTCGATATAGTTTTCCCGCTTGCCGTCCAGCCGCTGCAGAGCGGCCTCCACATCAATCCCCGCCGGTTTAAGCTCCCACAGGGGATCGGTCGCGTCAAGCTCCGGGGAAGAAAAAACAGGAACGGCCGCCGTTTCCCTGCAGGAGGCCTCCCGCTGCGGATCGCGGACCCACTCGTTCAGCACTTTGTCCAGGGTGAGGACATTAATGGGTTTTGATAAAAACGCCTGAAAACCATTTGACAGGAACATCTGTTCGTTCCCCACTATAGCGTTGGCTGTCAGAGCGATGATGGGTATATTCCGCGCGTATTCGCTGCCAATCTCGTTCCGGATTATCCTCACCGCTTCTATCCCGTCCATACCCGGCATCATGTGGTCCATAAAAACCGCGTCGTACCTCACGTTCTCTTTCCGCAGGAATTCTATCGCCATCCTGCCGCTGGTAACGCCGTCGACAATCATGCCGTAGGGCATCAGCATCCCTTTGGCCACAGCCAGATTGGTTACCACATCGTCCACCACCAGTACACGGGCATAGGGCATGGGTTTTCTGACCAGATTTTTGTTTTTTTCCCGGGTTTGATTTTTGAATTTGAAATTTTTCAGGCTCTCCGCCGTCTCTTTGCCCAAAGGTTTTTCGCTGACAATCTTCTGGCGGACCCATACACTAAAGACGCTGCCATGACCGTATTCGCTTTCCACGGAAATTGAGCCGGACATCAGCTCCACAAGATTTTTCGTTATGGAAAGCCCCAGGCCGGTTCCCTCAATATTGCGGTTGCTCCCGCTGTCAACCTGGTTGTATTCGGAAAAGAGTTTGCCCATATCCTCCCGGCGTATGCCGATGCCCGTATCCTTTACGGTGCAGATAAGCCGGATAGAGTCCTCGTCCCGTTCATAGCCTATAGCCAGAGTAACCCGGCCCGCACGGGTATATTTAATGGCGTTGCTTAACAGGTTATTGAGGATCTGCCGTACCCGCAGCTCATCCCCGTACAACAGGGAAGGTATGGTTTCATCCAGTACCAGTTCAAAAACTATGGGTTTACTGCCTATACGCACCACGTTGAGGGAGACGGCATCGTTTATCATGTTGGAAAGGGTATACTCCACCGGCACAAGCTCCATCCGGCCCGATTCTATTTTTGATACGTCCAGAATATCATTGATAATATTGAGCAGGGTTGTTCCTGAGATGTATATATTTTCCAGGTTGTCCATGGTTTCGGAGTGGAGTCCGGTGTTTTTTCCCAGTTCCACCTCCGAGAGGCCGATGATGGCGTTCAGGGGTGTACGGATCTCGTGGCTGATCCTGGCAAGGAATTCACTCTTTGTCTTGGTACTGGCAAGGGCTTCCTCCCTCGCCTGAATAAGGTTTCGGGTCATTTCGTTGCGGGCTGCGGCGTTGGCGATCAGCAGGCTGCCGGATTGCAAAATATCTTCCTCGTGGGCCGAAAAGCGGCGTTCCTTCCGGTAATCGCCAAAGCTGACGAAGCCCCAGTAATGATCCTGCAAAAATACGGGGACCGCCAAAATAGATACAAGCTCGGAAGAGGGCAGCATGTTCCATTCGGCGGGGGAAAGGCTTTTCAGCGGCCCGTTGACCGGCTGTCCTTTGGAAAATTTCCTTTCCCACCGGGGAAGGCCGTTAAAATAAAAAGGCAGGGTTTGCATGTCCGGCCTGTCCCGCGCTATCCCGCTATCGCTATCGCTATCGCTGATCCATTCAAACATCTTCTCATAACGGGGCGCTGCTTTGTCCTCCGGGTTTTTCCAGATACAGATGCGATCAACCTCCACGCAGCGGGCCATACTTTCCATGCTTTTCCTGAGAGACTCTTCAAATTGGCTCTCGTCCGAGGCAAGCAGTATGACCGCCGCGTTATTCACCATGTGCAGCAGCTTATCCCGCAGCAAGACCTGTCGGCGGGAACGGTCCGCCTTGGCTCTTTCCATAAGATATATTTTATTCTGAATTTTGATAATGACGCCGACACATCCGCCAATAATAAGGATAGACTGAATATGATCCAGATATACGCGGAAGTCTTCATAGATGAAGAATTCACCCTGACGGACCACCAGATTCGGAAAACGGTAACTGGCATAGTAGCAGGCGATGACTAAAATAATATGAGTCGTCAAAAAGGCGGCGCCGCTTTTTCCGCTGGCCAACAGAACTATAATGACTACACTCAATACAAAATACGCCGCGGCGCTGCTCGCGACGCCTCCGAGGGCGAAATAGGCGGCGGGCAGCAGAATATCGCAGACCACGATGATCGTGAGCCGGGAACAGATCGCGTACAGGCGAAAGTGATTACAAATATACATCAGGCTTGCAATGGAAATGACAACGCCAAGAACCACCAGCAGCAGAAAGACGCTGGCGCCCATGAATATCCGGGTAACCAGGGCCACGGAGGCGAAACTTATGCCGGACAGATAGATGATATTAATCATCTTCCCTTCCAGGGGAATCTTGTCGGAGAGCACATACCGGCGAATAAAATCTTTTATCTTTCTGTTCATATTCACACGATCCTTTTGCAGTTGCCCCGTATCACGCCCAGATCATTAGACCCTCCGGGGAACCCGACCCGGGTTTCCGAACAAGTCTATTCGTTCCGGAGCCGGCCGGGTCTTCGCAGCAGGAGAGGCCCTCCGGATTCGAAAGAACCCTCTCCCCAAGGAGCCTGTCGGACTTCTATAAATGTGAGCCGAAGACGGCGTAAACGCCGCAATTGGCGCCCCTGATGCCGCGTACCGTATCAGTAAGCAGATACGGTTTTCTATTTTATTTTATGCAATAAAATCCCTCTAAACAAAAATATACCTTAAACAACAAAATGCCCGAGTTTAGTAATCGTGTCAATAAGCCTCTCCCGCCTGTCAGGGCAACAGCACTTACTTTTTCCCGGTTATAATAGCGCATTTTTTGCGGCAAAGCCGCAAAAAACCGGGCTTTTCGCTCCAATTCCTCGGTCTTGCTTCGCAAGTCCTGCGGGATTT
>JAISQU010000156.1 GCA_031274005.1 Spirochaetales bacterium | reverse complement strand
AAAAACTCTTTACCGTTACCGAATGGACAGGCTGCTCGCTATCATTTCCGCCGCTTGCCGTGCTCATTTGGAACGTGCCGCCTTGCACAAAGACAAAGCCTTCGGGGGGTTGGGATTCTGACGGCGCGGCGGCCTGGGCCGGGCGGGACGCGGGGATTTGGATGCCGGTTATTCTCTGCACAATCGTCGTGATAAAACCTTCCATCTTGTCGGCCGCTTCTTCGATAACGGTTAAGTACATCGGCGCTCCGCCCATTATTTCCAGCGTATTAACGTCCAGCAGGGAAGCGGTTACCACAATAAGCGCGCCGAGCTTTTGCACCTGGCCGCGCACCACCCAATCGGCGTTGGCGGCTTTGCCGATGCTGGCGGTCTTTTCATCGCTGGACAGGTCGCTCATTTGGAATTTGTTCTCGCTCATGACAGCTTCGATATTTCCACGGGTATACACGCGCACCACGTTTTTTGCCTGTAACTCAAGCCCGAATATTTCCGCGATTGTGTCCGCGTCGCTTGTGGTGTTCCCGCCTGCCGCCGTAAAAGGCGCGACCGCCACCCGCTGTTGCGCGAACGCGAGGGACGCCGTTAAAATCAAACCCGCAAAAATTACAATCCTTTTCATCTTCCCAAACTCCTTATCCTGTCCGTGAAATTCCCGCTTAAATCCTGTTCGATATTCCGGTATGCGCGGTTGTACGCCTCGTCACGGGTAACGTGGCGGAACAGCGGATATTCCTTCGTGTAGGTTACAAGCGGCGTACCGTCCCGCTCAAGTTCCACGGTGATAGTCAGCGCGGGTTCCACGGTGTAGTAATTCGGCGTTTTGTTCTCCCTCATGTCGATACTGATACGCGCAAGGTAAGCGCCGTTTTCGCTTACCACCATAAGCCCCGCCCGCTGCATGATGTCCGCGACCTTTCCCGCTAGGGGGCCGTCCTCCCCGCCGATAATCCGTACCGTGTTGAGGGGCTTTACCTCGAAGGAGAAACCGGCGGAAGGGTTCCGCGTTATGCCGGGGGCGGCTTCGCTCAGCATCAGTTCAAGCTGTACCAGATACCTGCCCTCCTCAAGGCTCCCGGTGTGTATGGGCAGGATGAACGAATTGTCCTCCCCGGCGGTATAAAACACCGTGGGGGCCGGGTTGTTCCGGCCAGCGATCATCACCCGGCAGGGGATATTCCCTATGGGGGAAATTATGTTTGATACGACGCTGATCCGGGTATTCAGGGTTTCGCCCTTTTCCACTGTTTTCGAGGGGAGTGGGGCGAAACTTACACTGTGGGCAAGGTTATCAATTTGCAGGCGGCAATATTCGTACAGGCCCGCCCGGCCCCCTGCCTGACCGTCCGGGTAATACGCCACGGCCCGGTGGAGCGGGTTTTGGGCGAGGGTTTCGATTACCCCCGCGTACATTTTGAGGGTGGCCCCCAGGGTCCGCTGGGACGATAACAGGCTGCCGTACCGCTCCGACACGTTCCGCGCGAAGTTTTGCATATCGGCCTCGGCCTTCGCCCTGGGTATCTGGCAGAGGACATAGACTACGTACTCCTCCGTAGTGCCCGATGTGTAGATTTCCGTGTAGTACCTGTCCGCCCCCACCTGGGAGACGACCGCCTGGGCAAAGCGAGTGATGTCTTCCTCTTTTTCAAGGTAGCTGTCCAGCGTATCGGCGGTACTCCCGGCGGTGGTTCTTTTTTCCACCGAAGAAGCCTGTATGTATTCGCCATAGTATTTGAGCACCTGGTTAAAGGCGTTCTCCCGCGCCGCGTTCCGCGCCTCGGCGGCGGAGCTAAAGGCGTTGGATACGCCGATAAAGTAGAGTTCGTCCGCGTTTTTGGGGACCGCGTCCACCCAGCCGGGTTTTTCCGCCGGCTCGGTGCGGGCCAGGGCGCGGCGCGGCGGGACGGGGCGGCCCGCCGGGACCGCCTCCTGCCGCGCGGGGGCAGGACTCCCCGCGGACGCGCACGAGACGAGGGTGTATACGGACCCTGCCAATACGCATAAAAGCAAACAAAAGACCGAATGTCCTATGCCGCGCGGTACAGCCATAGCGGTATACCCCCTTTTTAGAACAGGAAAACTACAGATCGAGGGTGCTGCTTAAATTCCCGCCGAAGAATTCCGCGGCCTTTTCAAGCTGCTGTTTCCGCGCCGCGTCCTGTTCGGCGGCGGCCTGTTTCGCGTAATCTGCGGCGGCTTCCCTGCCGTAGTCGTCGATCACCCTGGCGACAAGGCTTTTGGCAACCTCCATCAGGACATACGCCTGATACGCCTCGCGGTTGGTATTATCAAGGTACACTTCCGTGTAATACTCGGCGGGCGCCAAAGCCTGGGCCACGTTCTGGGCTATCCGCTCGTTAAGCTGCTGCGCCGCTATTTGCGGCGAAAATACCTCGCTGGATATACCGAAGGTGGCGGTGTGCTGCCGACCCTTGTTCACCATCAGGGTTCCGTAATAATCGACCAACTGGCGGCGGCCGTTTTCCTCCGCGTTGTACCTCGCGTCCGAATCCGTAGCGTAACGCGGGCTTACGCCGATAAAGCTCAGTTCGGTACTCGATTTTGGGACGATGTCCACCCAGGGCGGCCTTGACGCGGGCGTCGTCCTAATTGGACGCGCCGCCTCGATTGCCGCCTCCCGCGCCGACTGCTGCGGCGCTTGGCTGGACGGGGCGGATGCCGGGGCAGAGGTACAGGCGGCTAAGATTACGCCTGTCAGGGCCAAGATCAGAAAACATTTCTTCTTCATCATTCACTCCTCTATGTTTTTTAGTTCTCCCAAGAGAACGTATTCCCATAACCGGCTCTCCAAAAAAAACAACTAAAATACAGTTATAACACTCTATTGCGCAAATTTTACATAAAATTTTGAATATGTCAACTGTATTTAAGTTGTTTAACTGTAATACATTGTTTTTGTGAATATGAAAAATGATTATTTTATAGGGGTATGACCCATTTTCAGGAGTTATTTGTCAGGAATGTTAGATTTTTTCGTAAAAAAAAAGGATTTAGCCAGCTTAAATTCTCTGAATTGATAAATATTTCTCCAAATTATCTTAATGCCGTGGAAAACGGCAAAAATTTTCCCTCTCCCGAGGTAATTCAGTGTATTTCCGACATACTTGGCATAATGCCCTACCAGTTATTCATGGAGTATCCTGCAGAAACAGGAAATTTTGAGAAGGGACAAGAACTTATCCGGGAACTGACCGGGATAAAACAGTATTTTGTCAAAGAAATAGACGAGATTATCCGAAAATATATGCAATTGGGTTGTTGATGGTACCCCGTGTGTTAATTTTATGACCCTTATCTTGAACCCCTCCCACGGTCTGATGAAAAAGTATATCACTTTTCTTTCATGTGTTTGTCGTGGGCATTCAGTTTACTGCCCTTTGCCAAGTTCCCGGGAAAAGGTTAGACTGAATAAGTATGAATATTTCCGCCTTTTCTAAAAGATCTTCCATTTTTGCTCTTTTTTGCGCCGTCATCCTGCTCTTAGCCGTTCCGGCAGGGGCCGAGCAGTTTTTTTACAAGCACCGCGCCGGGGATCAGTACCGTATCCTTTCGACGGTGAATGAGTCCGTGTATCTGGACCGGCAACTGAGCCACCGGGCGGAGATTTTGAACCG
>JAISQU010000027.1 GCA_031274005.1 Spirochaetales bacterium | reverse complement strand
TGAAGGGGCGCGAAGCGGCCGCGCCAGCGGCGGAACCCCCGAAAAGCCCGGTTTCTTGCGGCTAAGCCGCAAGAAATGCGCTATAGATGACTCGAAAAAAGTAAACGCCGATGCCCTGGCCGTCTTGTGTTTTACATGCCCTGTCCTGTATACTTGGGGCATGAATCAGGACCAGGTAAAAAAGCAGCTTCTTAAACTTGAACCGGACACGGAAGAGTTTTCCGTCATTTTTACCGGCAAGAAGAGCCGCAAGGTGAACGGTCTTTATAAGCCGGACATCAGGGAAATCCTTTTACACAATAAAAATTTTTCGGATGACAACGATCTTATGTATACGGCCATTCACGAGTTCGCCCATCATCTGCACTTTACCCGCTCGCCCGTACCCATTTCCTCACGGGCCCACCGGCCCGAGTTCTGGAGCATTTTTCACAAGCTGCTCATCAAGGCGGAGGAGACGGGAATCTACACAAACATCTTTGACACAGACAGGCAGTTCAAGGCTCTTACAAAAAAAATCAGGGAGGAGTTTCTCGCGCCCGGCGGACAGCTTATGAAGGAGTTCGGAGAGTTGCTTCTTACGGCTGAGGAACTTTGCAAAAAGACAAACACCCGCTTTGAGGATTATGTTGACCGCGTCCTAGGGCTGCATCGCAGCGCGGCGCGCGTTCTTATGAAAATGAAGGCTTTGGAACTGGACCCCGCAATAGGCTTCGAGAACATGAAAACCGTCGCTGCGCTGCGCAGCCAGGAGGACCGCGAGGCCGCTCAGGCCGCTTTTCTCGCGGGTAAAAGCCCGGATATGGTCAGGGCCGAGTTCGGCGGAAAACCCAAAGAAAAAGAACCGTCCGAGCAGCTTCGTCATGAAAAAAAGCGCATAGAGAAAACCATCGCTTCCCTGAGCCTGCGTCTGCAGGAAATTGACAGCCGCCTACAGGAAATCGGCGAATGAACTACCCAAGAGCAAGCTCTTGGGTATTAGATTTTTCATACGAAAAATCTGTCGTTCATAAGGAAATTATTGTACCGGCGCCCGTTTAATACCATTGATTTATACAGACCTTTCGGTCTGGCGCCGCTTCGCCGGAGCAAGCTCCGGGGTATTAAACAGGCGCCTGCGAATAAAATCCGGCTATTCTCAGAACTCGATCAGCCGCGGCCCGCCTGTCCCGGAAAACGAATAAAACCTGGCGATTGCGTTTTTAAGATACAAGACCTGCGTGTTGTCATCATCCGCCGAATACAGTTTTTCCAGCCCGGGTTGGATGTCTATCAATAACTGTTTCGGCTCTCTTCTGGGATCGTCGACGGCAAGGGCCTGAATGCGAATCCACGCGCCATTTTTGTTTAAAGCGCAAATTTCAATTTTGGGATTGGCGGCCATTTGCTTCGACACATCCTTGATTTTTCCGGTCTGGAAGTAGAGTTTGCCCTCAAAAATGGCGAGGCTGCCAAAGGGCCGGACCCGCGGCTGGTCGCCTTCCGCCGTGGCAAGATAATAATTGTCGCACCCTTTTAGAAAATCGTACACTTCTTTCAGCCCGGCCTCTTTGCCGGCATTGTCTGCAGCCGGGAAAACGCCTTGCTCCATACGAGCCGGCGCGCCGGTACCGGCGCAGCCCGAAACTGCGAATGCCAGTAATACCGCCAGCATTCCCGAAAAAAACAAATTTCTTTTCATAATTTATCTCCCTTTACGTTGTTATATCTATTCTCCGCACAATGTGCAATGTGGCGGGGCTTATGCCCGCAGCGCTTGATACAAGGCCGCCGGTGTCCGTACTTAATTTTATGCCCGCGTTGGTCGTTTTTCCCCCTTCATCTTCTTCTTGACAACATTCCTTCAAGCCTATTGACTTTCCATAAAACAAGGGCTATATTCATAGTCGGACAGCAGTCAGTGTCTGTCCAGGCAGAGGGTGAATTTGCGGGACGTTCTTGACCTTTCGGGGTGAGGCGTCAGTGTCCGGCGCCTTCTGCTTATTTTATTTCTACGGTAATAGCTTCTAAAGAATATATCCTTTTCCCTATGCCCTGTTGTTTATACTCTTTAACCGTGAATTTCACGGGCAATATAGCGCCTTCGTACTCCATAGGAGCATACAAAACCTCCTGTTTTTCAGATTTTCGTTATTTTTATCAGGGTCAAGCTCAAATTCCCACGGTTCTATGGCATTTGAAAATAATTTGTCTACATTGGCGGCGGCTTGCCAATGTGCGTTCTGTATAAAAGACTGCCGGATAGCTTGACCGCTCATTATTTTGTCAACGGACTTGCCGGACAGCGAGGCTCCTATACCCGATTTACTTGTCAATTCGCCTTTTTGGGCGATTTCTTTGAGAATTTTTGCCGCATCCCCGCGATCTTTGGCTGTTCTGATTGGCTTTGCCATCTCCCGTACTTCTTCCGGTGTCCCGAAATCAGATATTTTTAACTCCTTCGCCTTCTTGTTGCTACTATCCCAAGGCTCTTTCCCCGCCACCCGCAACCTCCAATCTCCCAGGGCCAGCGCATATAAACTTTTCACATCTAAAAAAAACCGTAAATCCGCATAACTGATGAAGAAAATGAACCGCGAAGTCGAAGAAGTCTAAAAAGGAAGTCAGAAGAAGGGACTTTTATACAAAAACTTATTCGACTTTTTCGACTTCGTGGTTAAACATTCTGGTTTCTCTCCCGTTTTGTGGTCACAATGATTTATATGCGCTGGCCCTGTCCAATCTCCGGGGCCGCCTTGATATACTCTTGCCGCCCCGGACCCGTATACTTCCGGGCGGCAGCGCGCCGCCCTTGCGAAGCATACCATATTGGCGCGATAAGGCGACACGGTTTCCACGGCTTGGCAGCCCCTGGGCCGCGCCCTCGGATTGCCGGGCCGTGAAAGTGAAGAGGCCGAAGACGGCCCCAAATTTCGGGCTTGCCCGAAATTTGTTATAGCGCGATTTCGGGCTGGTCACAATTTTGCCGGGCAAAATTGTTGCTCGCCCATGCAGCCTGGGCAAAATCGCGCTCCGTCTTGGTTATACGCTGGGAATCTGCTGTGTAGATTCCCAGGCCTTGTGTTCAGCAATCCGCGCAAGGGATTGGAGGGGCGCGAAGCGGCCGCGCCGGAGGCGCGGCGGAACCCCCGGAAAGCCCGGCCCTGCCGCCGCGGAGCGGCGGCGGGGATGCGCCCAAATCTTTTTTCAACTTCTTATTTTTTACCTATTACCTCTTACTTCCTCTTGCTTTCGGGCTTTCAGGTTTGGTAGACTTTGAGGGCGAGGGGGGCCGCTATGAAGGTTGTGATTATTGGTTCGTTTGCCGAATATTCTAAAAAGCGTGTTGCGCAGGAATTTCCCTTGGATTGGAAGATTGATATTGCCGCGCCCGAAGACGCGATGGATTTTTTGGCTGAGGCTGATGTTGTGATACCGGAGCATATCCGGGTGGACAGGGCGTTTCTGGATCAGGCGCCGCACTTGAAATTGGTACAGACCGGAGCGGGGTTTGACAATGTGGATATTGATGAGTGTACCAGGCGCGGCGTGTGGGCGGCTAACGCGGCGGGAGTAAACGCGGCTGCGGTGGCTGAGCATGTGCTGGCGTTCATCCTTTCGTGGTATAAGAATATTCCGTATCTGGATAATTTTATGAAAAACAGGGAGGATGAAGAGCGGCTGTTTTATACCGGGAGCGAACTTGCGGGCAAAACGATTGGTATTCTGGGCCTCGGGGCGATCGGCAGGAACGTCGCTCACTATTGTAAGGCGCTGAATATGCGCGTAATTGCTTGTGCCCGCCATGTGCGCCCGATGGAAAATAAAGTAGAGATGGTTGACGCCGGCGCTCTTTACCGTGAGTCGGATATTTTGACGGTGCATATTCCCCTGAATGATCAGACCCGGCACATGATCAACGCCGCTGTTTTTAAAGCAATGAAAAATACCGCGCTCTTTATTAATACTTCGCGGGGGCCCATTGTGCACGAAATGGATTTGATTGAGGCTTTAAAGAATGGAACCATAGCGGCGGCGTGTTTGGATGTGTTTGAGAAGGAACCGCTGGGGATTGATTCGGAACTGCGGAATATGCGGAATGTTTTGCTTACTCCCCATACAGCGGGGATGCCGGACGGCCTGAAATTTCACAGGACCCGTTACCGGTTTTTTATTGAAAATATTCAGCGTATACTGTCGGGAGAAGCGCCGCATAGCGCGTTGAATAGAGTTGTTCGTAAACTTTAGTTTCCGAACAACTCTTATGTTTTTTTTACGCGGGCCGGTGAGGCTGACCGCAATTTCCGATACCTAAATCCCCGCGCCTATGCGCATGCCATTCACGGAAATAGCGGAGTGCGGCATAACCCCGCTGCGATTGCTTCGCAATCGCGAAACATTGAGGCTGTATGTTTTTTTTACGCGGGCTGGTGAGGCTGACCGCAATTTCCGATACCCAAAATTCCCCGCGCATAAGCGCGGGGAATTTTGGGTGGACAATGTCAATTTTTTTGAGTAGTGTAATAGGAGCCTGTTGCGATCTTAAGGCGGGGCCATTGCTGCAATGGCCCCGAGGTCCAGGCCGTCTTCGGCTCACATTTATTATTAGAAGTCCGACAGGCTCCTGACGGAGGTAGGTGCAAGATGTATTTTGATTCGTATTATCTTATTCTGGTCGTCCCCACCCTGATTCTTTCGATGATTGCTCAGGGCATGGTGAGCTCCGCGTTTTCAAAGTATTCCAATGTAAGGAATTCACGGAATATAAGCGGAAGGCAGGCCGCGGCTCTTTTGATGCAGCATAGCGGCATAAACGATGTGCGGATTGAGGAAGTGAGGGGTTCGCTGACCGATCATTATGACCCCTCCGCCAAAGTCCTGCGCCTTTCGCAGCCGGTGTTCGAGAACCCGTCCATTGCCGCGGTGGGAGTTGCCGCGCATGAAACAGGACACGCCATACAGCACGCGCGGGGCTACAGCCCTCTGGTTCTGCGCAGTACCCTTGTCCCCATTGCGAATCTCGGTTCCGCAGCCGGTCCCTTTCTCGCGATTATTGGTCTTGTTATGGCGAGTGATTTTCTTTTCACGCTGGGAATCATTTTGTTCAGCGGCGCTGTTCTGTTTTATATTGTGACGCTTCCTGTGGAGTTTAACGCTTCTTCGCGGGCCATCGCCCTTCTGCGGGAGGGCGGGGTTCTTTCGGAAGAAGAACTTTCGGGCGTCAGGAAAGTTCTTACCGCCGCGGCTTTGACCTACGTGGCCTCGGCCCTGACCGCCGTGGCAAGTCTTCTGCGGCTGATACTCCTTTCGCGCAGACGGCGATAAAATTATAGGGGCGCAGCCCGCCAAAGGGGATGTAACGGCAGGGGCTTCCATAAATACGCCAATACGCCGGGCCAGGGATGATCGAAAGAAGTAAACGCCGGTGTCCTGCCCCTATAGTACCATTATTATTGACAGGGCCGCCGCCAAAGCTTTTCCCGCCTCAGCCTTGCCGCGAATCAAAGCCGCAATCCCGAAGCCCTGCCGCCCCCTCTTTCTCTCTTCTCTGTACTCTGTTCACTGTTCACTGTCCCGTCCTCATTCCCCATTCAAAGGCCCCAATCAGTTTTTCCTCATCAGGCATTTCCGGCAGCCGGTCTCCCGCCCCCGGAACGCTCACGCTCCGGTACACCGGATATCGGTAACGGCGTTTTTTTCGTTGTTGGTAATCTTGACCACAGCGATACTGTTTTTTTCATACCAAGCGAAAGAAACCGGGAAAACCCGCTCCTGCTTTAACCGCTCCCCCGTCACCCGCGTCCGGGGCCGTAAAATTTCGCCAAGGTTAAGCGATACCCCAATCCCGGTATTCAGGCCGTGGATTGATTCGGTGTCCGTAAAGCCGTGCCAG
>JAISQU010000354.1 GCA_031274005.1 Spirochaetales bacterium | reverse complement strand
ATATAATCTCAAGAAAATACAGGAGGCTGCATGAATTCACCGGTTATTTTAGGTTCAGCGGCGGTTTTGACACTAATCTTTGCGGCGTTTATTATTCTGTGGGCCAGGAAAAAAAAGGCGCCCCTGCAGGAAATAAAACAGGCCCTGGCGCAGCTTGCCGCCGGGGAAGGGAATCTTGCGCTCCGTCTGCCGGCGGAGGGCAGGGGCGATATTGAACAGGTAAAGGCGGGAATCAACGCCTTTGTTACCAACCTTGACCGTATGATTTACCTTATCCAGCTCGGAACAGATCACACGGAAAAAAACGCCGAGGCCCTGTATAAGCTGATAGAAGAAATCCATTCAAATGTCGTAAATATCGGCGCGTCAACTGGCGCGGTCAATAATCTTATTCTGTCGCAGTCGGAAAGTACGGAACATGTTTCGGGCCTTTTGGATGATATAAACCGGACCCTTGCTAAACAGAACGGTGTTATTGAGGGACAAATAGCCCAGGTAGGCGCAAGTTCAACCATTATTGAGGATTTAACCTCCAGTATCACGAATGTTGACCGCATTATCCAAAGCAATGTCGCGGAATATGAAGCGCTGAACAACAACGCGGGAATCGGGCGGGAGGCGATGGTAAAACTCGCGGAAATGATGGACGCGCTGAACGCCAAACTGGATACGGTACTGGAAGCGAACAAAGTTATCAATGTTATAGCCAGTCAGACAAACCTCCTGGCCATGAACGCGGCGATTGAAGCGGCCCACGCGGGGGATTCGGGAAAGGGCTTCGCGGTCGTGGCCGATGAGATTCGTAAACTCGCGGAAAACGCGAATAGCCAGTCAAAGATTATTGCCACCAGCATGAAAGATTTGAAAGAATCCATGGAAAGCGCGGTGATTACCTCAAAAAATACAAACGCCTCCTTTGACAGTATTTTTAGCTCCGTACAAACAGTAACCGCCAATCAGCACGAAATACAGACCGGGGCCGCCCGGCAGACAAGCAGCGTGGAACGGCTCATCAGGAATTATGAAGATATAAAACAGGGCGCCGCTCTTATTCATGAGGGTTCCGCGACAATAGTAGAGAAAAGCAGCTCTATTCAAGGGAATTTGGGGAAACTGGTTTCCGTTACCCAAGACGTCAAGAAGGCGTCCCTGGCTATCTCGGCGGACGCGGAATCGGCGGCGGGTTTTACGGAAAAATCAATCGACCTGGTAAAACTTAATTTGGTAAGCGTAAACGAAGTTAAAGACGAGGCTTCGGTCTTTAAGGTTTCAACACAGAAGATAAGCACAAGCAAAACCGGCATGAAGGGTACCATCGTTCTGTGCATTGCCGATTTGGTGCAGAGCGTGGGGGGCAAGGAAAAATGGCGCGAAATTTTAAGAAAATCGAATCTGCCGGAAGACCTGCACATTACCCGTATTGCGGATATTGATGACGCGGTTATTCAGACGGTGCTGGGTAATATTTGCGGGGTATTGCACCTTAGTTTGCCCCAGGTGATTGACGCCTTTGGCGATTATTGGGTGAATGTCTACGCCCCCAAGTATTACAAGGCGTATTACTATGGGATAAACACCGCCAAGGCTTTAATTATGGGGGTGGATAAGATACATGAACAGGTAACCAAAATAATGCCTAACGCGCACCCGCCCCGTTTTGATTTTGAAGAGATAGGCGAAAACACCCTCAAGGTACACTACAAATCCCACCGCAAGATGATAGATTTCTATATTGGTTTGGTTAAGGGAGTCGGCAAATTCTTTAGGGCCCGGTTAACGGTGAAGAAACTTTCCGAAGAATATGTTGAGATAACGTTTGAATAAGGCGGGGCTGATTCGCAGGGCGGGTCCATACCCCGCCCTGTAGGGCGAGAGACTCATTTCCCTAAAACCGTCAAAGGTGCTATACTTGGCCCATGGACATCCGCAAATACCCTATAGGGATACAGGACTTTGAAGACATACGAACCGGAAACTATGTATACGTTGATAAAACCGCCTTCATATACAGTCTGGTTTCCGAAGGGAAACCCTATTTTCTCAGCCGCCCCCGGCGTTTTGGGAAAAGCCTCTTGCTGTCTACCCTCAAAGCCTATTTTGAGGGAAAAAAGGAGCTGTTTTCCGGCCTGGCTATAGCGGAACTGGAAAAGGAATGGCTTAGTTACCCGGTTTTTCATCTGGATTTTAACCTGGGCGATTACCGCAGGCCCGGCGGGCTGGATTTGGCCCTGGACAGCAATTTGCGGCAACTGGAAGAAATATGGGGTGAAAATCCAAAAGATATTGCTTTTTCTAATCGCTTTCAGGGACTTATCCGCCGGGCCGCTGAAAAGGCCGGCAGAAAAGTTGTCGTTCTTATCGACGAATACGACAAAGCCCTCCTTGCAATTGACGACGAAAAAAAACGCGATGAGGCCCGCGACACCCTCCGCGCTTTTTATGGCGTCCTGAAATCGGCCGACCCGTACCTCAAGTTTTACCTCATTACCGGAATTACCAAATTCGCCAAGGTCAGTATTTTCAGCGACCTGAACCAGCTTTTTGACATCAGCCTGATGGAGGAGTACGCGTCCCTGTGCGGAATTACCCCAACGGAGCTTTTGGACTATTTTACCGGCGACATCAAGGCTCTGGCGGAAAAAAACAACATGACTTTTGACCAAGCCATGGCCGAAATGCAGAGGCGCTACAACGGCTATCATTTCGCCGAAGACACCCCGGGAGTGTATAACCCTTTCAGCGTTCTTAACACTTTGAAGAAGAAAAAGTTTCATTACTACTGGTTTGAAACCGGAACACCGGCTTTTCTTGTGAAGACGCTGGCAAATATAGACTACAATCCGGAGAAACTGAAATCCCGCGTTACCATCAGCGCCAATTCCGTTATGGATTACCGCTTTGAGGACACGAACCCCGTTCCCATCCTCTACCAGAGCGGCTATCTTACGATAAAATCCTACGATCCCGATCTGGAAGAATTTACCCTTGGATTTCCCAACGGAGAAGTCGAGTACGGTTTTCTGAATGAGCTTTTGCCCGCCTACAGCCCCTGGGTTAAGGGAAACCGGGAGGAACTCTCGGTAAGAAGTCTTATAAAAGACCTGGACGCGCACAACATTGATTCCTTTATGACCCGCCTGCGGGCTTTGTTTTCGGGCATACCCTATCCGCTTACGGAGCAAAGCGAATACCACTATCAGAGCCTGCTGTATCTGGTGTTTGCCCTCATGGGCGAGTTCGCGCAGGCGGAAGTTGCCGGCGCGGCGGGCCGCAGCGACATGGTGATAATGAGGCGGGAAACGGTCTATGTGTTTGAGTTTAAGCTTTCGGGAAACGGGACGGCGGAGGAGGCGCTGCGGCAGATAGACGAAAAAGGCTATCTTTTGCCCTACAGCGCGGAGGGGAAGAGGCTCCTTAAAGTCGGCGTTGAGTTTGACAGGGAAAAAAGGACCATAGGGAAGTGGCTTCTGCGGGAAGGCTGACACTGCACGAATGATTACGGTTTTCATTATTGAGAACTTATTTGCCAGGTTGATTATATACCAGGCTCCTGTCATGGCCGGGGGAATAGCTCACCGGCAAGCCGGCACATGCCTCGGGTAGTGGCTTCCCCGGCGGTGTGTACGCTCATGCCTAATTCCCGCGCGCGGATTGCCGTGGTTTCTCCTATGCAGAGGGCGGTAATTCCCGGGAGCTTCATTGCGGGAAAGGCTTCGACAAAGGCCGCCGCCGAAGAGGGGCTGGTGAAAAAAACACAATCAAAGTCCCCGTCTTCAATTGCTTTCCGGGCCGCCGGCCCTCCTTCGCAGGGGACGGTCCGGTAGACCGCCAGTTTGTCAAAACAGACGCCCCTTTCCCCAAGGGCCTCAAAAAGCCCAGGAGAGTTTTCTTCGGGACAGATTATCAGAGCCTTTTCATGGGGAGCGATTTTTTCCGCAAGCCCTTCCCCAAGGCCGCGTCCGTTGTAAACGGCGGGAACAAAATCAGGAATAAATCCGTGTTTTGCCAAAGCCTCCGCCGTGGCGGGTCCGGGGGCGGCAAAACGGCATCCCCCAAGGGAACGAAAATCGCCTCCTCCCCGGAGATAGCGTTCAAAAAATATTTCCACCCCCGCTGCGCCGGTAAAGAGGAGCCACCGGTATCGCCCCGCCTCAAGACAGGCGCCGTCGCTTATTCCGCGGGAAGGAAGGGTTTTGATACAGGGAAAGGGTATAGCCTCTCCCCCCAGGGCGCGGATATTACGGCAAAGCTCCGCGTTTTGTGGTTCGGGCCGGGTGACTACCACGCGCAGCCCCCGGAGGGGAGCTTCCGTCACGGCCTCCGCCCGCAGGAATATTTCCCTTAGAGAACAGACTTCTCCCACTACCACAAGCGCCGGAGACAGGCTCCCGGCGCCGGGCCGGATGACAGTCTCCGGCGCTTCGGCAAGCCCCCGCAGGGTGGTAAGGCGTACCCGCTGCCGGGGGGTCGCGCCCTCTTCTATTACCGCGGCGGGGGTCTCCGGATCAAAACCCGCTTCCGTAAGCCGCTCCCCCATATCCCGCCGTAAGGCCGCGGCGCCCATAAGAATCACCAGAGTTCCCCCCGCGCCGGCAATAGATTTCAGTGTTTCCGCCGCGGGGGGGCCGTCTTTTCCGTGCCAGGCGATAATATGCGCCGCGGCGCTTATTCCCCTGTGAGTTACGGGAATTCCCGCCGCCGCCGGAACCGCCAGAGCGGAACTGACTCCGGGAATCACCTCACAGGGAATCCCCCGCGCGGCAAGGAAAAGCACCTCCTCGCCGCCCCGTCCAAAGAGAAAGGGGTCGCCCCCCTTGAGGCGTACCACCCGTTTTCCCTTCCGGGCTTCCGCCAGCATGATGCGGTTTATCTCTTCCTGGGGAAGAGGATGCCTGGAGGGGTATTTACCCGCGTCGATAAGTTCTACGCCCACGGGTATGCTCCTGATGATCTCCCCGGAAACAAGCCGGTCGTGGATCACCGTATCGGCGGCGTCCAGCACAGCCTTTCCGCTTTGGGTCAGGAGTCCCGGATCTCCGGGGCCGGCCCCTACCAGCCAGACCTTTCCCGTCATAAGCCGCCTTCCTTTTGCAGCAGGCGGCGGGCCAGTTTTTCCGCCAGCCGCGGCCCGTCCTTCCTTTCGCCGGAGATTTCACCCCTGACCGGGAAAGTATCGTGAGCCGCCGCGTACATCCCCAGCAGGGTAATTTCGCTGCCGCTGATTTTGGCAAAGGCGGCTGCGGGGGAATTACATCCTCCCCCCATGGCGTGAATCAAAAGCCGTTCCGCGCGGGCTTCCTCCTCGCTGACCGGATCCCGTACCGCGTCAAGAAAGTCATGGTCTTCCCCTGCGCGGCCCTGGACAGCCAGAACGCCCTGTCCCGCGGCGGGAATCATCTCCCGCACAGGAAAAAGATACCCCGGCCTGTCCCTTATTCCGAGCCGCTCAAGTCCCGCCGCAGCCAGGATCAGCGCGCCATAGCCGCCCTGATCCATTTTGTCAAGACGGGTAGTCACATTGCCCCTGATGGGAGCGGCGCGCAGGCCCGGCGCCAGGGCAAAAAGTTGTACGCGCCGGCGGGCGCTTCCGCAGCCCACCGGCAGAGAAGTATCAAGAGCTCCCAATCCCGAAAAAACCCGCCCCGGAGGCAAAATCAGCATATCCCGTGGATCCGCCCGTTTCGACAGGGCCGCGATAGGCAGATTCGGGTTTTCCTCGGTAGCCATGTCCTTGAGACTGTGTACGCACAGATCAATTTCGCCCCGCTCAAGGGCCTGTTCCAGGGCGCCGGTAAAAAAGGATTTCCCCTCCGGCGGCATTTCGGGATGAAGGTCTCCCCGGGTTTTCATGGTGATGAGCCGCAGGGAGATTTCCGGGTGAGTCCGGGCAATACAGTTCATCACAAGCCGGGCCTGAATTACCGCCAGATCGCTTTCCCGGCTGCCGAATCGAATTTCACGGGACAAGATTATTTTCCTCAAGTTACTATTAGTCTTCGTTCATTCCGCCGCACGGTCATTTTTGCCTGTTTTTCCGGTTTCTTCAAGCAGCCGGGTAATAAGCCCGTCAAGGCGCCGGATGGTTTCATCCTGATCGCAGGATTGCCTGAAGCGCCGGCGTTCCTCTTTAAGCTGTTCCAGCGCCGCGCCGAGGCCCGAAGGCCAGAGCTCGTCAAGCTGCTGCCGAAGCCGCGCCGCCAGCCGGGGGCAAGCGCCGGAAGTGGAAATACCCGCAACAAGGTCTCCCCGTCTTACCAGGGCGGGAAAAAAGAAACTGCACAACTGCGGGCAGTCGCTGACGTTTACCGGAATCCCCGCGGCCGCCGCGTCCAGGGCTATCCTCCGGTTCAGTTCATGGTCATTGGTGGCCGCGATAACCAGGGCGGCTCCGGCTAGCTCGCCGGGACCGCCGTAGGCCCGTTCCCGCAGAGTCAAAAGCCCCCGCGCGTGCAGGCGGCGGATCTTTTCCGACGGCGCCGGATCCACCACCGCGGGGGATACGCCAAAATCAATCAGGGCCCCGGCTTTTCTGGCCGCCGCGGCCCCGCCGCCAACCAGAAGACACAAGCGGCCGTCAAGGTTAATAAAAAGGGGAAAGTAAGCCAATCGTTTACCCGCGGACAATACTCACAGGTTCTTCCGCGGCGAGTTTTCCGCGAATCAGGAAACTTTTCAGAACCGGTTCGGCGTCCTTTAAGGAGATGATGAGATAACTCAAGGCGGGATCAAAGGCGAGGCGTATGTCTTCTTCCGAAGGGCGCGCGGGTGTAGAGGGGTGGCTGTGGAAATTCCCCAAAAGAGCAAGGCCCTTTTTTCTGATATCCGCGACAGCCCTGAATTGATCTTCCGGAGCCATGGAAAAATGTTCCATGCTCTGGTCGGTATTTTTCAGGCAGTATACGGCTTTGATGATTTTTTCATCTCCCAAAATCTCGCCCGCGAAAAGACCGCAGGCTTCATTGGGCAGTCCCGCGCGGGCATGGTCAAGCATAATCCCGTACAGTTCGGGCGACAGACTCAGCATGGATAGACTCCGCCGCCCATGTAATAAAGGAATTCCACCACTGATCCTTCTTTTATCAGAGTCGTGTCAAAATCGGCCCGTGAAATTATCTCGTCGTTCACCTGAACGCTGACGTATTCGGGCATTTCCACCTTGACTTCCTCCAGAAGCCTGCTGACGCTAATCTGGCCGGATATTTCCGCCTGTTTTCCGTTTGCCGTTATAATCACAGAAATCTCCTTGTTTTCCGATATGGCTAATAATATATAGTTTTGGATATTTTTGCAAGCAGCCAGGCGATTCCCCCCGCATCGGCGGGGGGAATCGCCCCGGAAATTGCGGTGAAAGTCACCAGTACACTTCAGGCTGAAAAACATCACTCCTGAAAGCAACGCAATTGCGCAGCAATTGCCGTTCCGGCTATGTCCCATCCGCACATTTCCGTGAAAGCCTTCCCGCCGCAAGGCGGGCGGAAATTGCGGTGAAAGCCACCAGTGCTCTACAGGCTAAACGAGAATATGCCTGAATGTAACGCAATTGCAAAGCGATTGCCGGATTGTTATGCCCCCTCCGCAATTTCCATGATAGCGTTCCCGCCGTTAGGCGGACGGAAATTGCGGTGAAAGCCACCAGTATTCTACACGCGACGCAACAAAGCTCCTGATTACAACGCGCGCTTTGCGCGCAGTTTTTGGCTATGTCTCTTCCGCACATTTCCGTGATAGCGCACGTCAGGCGGACACACATTCACGAAAAAAAAGCAGGCTTCCTTTTCAGAAAGCCTGCCTGTACGAAATGAAGAGGAATGACCTATCACAGTTTTCCGGGGCTGTCCGGAAAACCGCTTACATCATATCCATGCCTCCCATCCCGCCCATGCCTCCCATTCCGGGAGCGCCGCCCATGGGGGCTTTCTTTTCTTCGGGCAGATCGGTGATGGCGCATTCTGTGGTCAGAAGCAGTCCCGCTATGGACGCCGCGTTTTGCAGGGCGCTGCGGCATACCTTTGCCGGATCCAGAATACCGGACTTCAGCATATTAACCCATTCCATTTTAGCCGCGTCAAAACCATTGCCCTTTTTCTCGGTTTTCGCCTTTTCCGCGATGATGGAACCATCAAGACCGGCGTTACCGGCTATCTGGCGTATAGGCTCTTCAAGGGCGCGCTTCACGATGCGGAAACCGACTTTTTCTTCTTCGGTGAAGCCCGAATTGTCAAACTTGTCGAGGGCGGGTACAGTCTGAACAAGGGTTACGCCGCCGCCGGGAATAACGCCTTCGTCGATGGCCGCGCGGGTCGCGGACAGGGCATCCTCTACACGGTGTTTTTTCTCTTTCAGTTCCGTCTCGGTTGCCGCTCCCACATTGATAACCGCAACGCCGCCCGCCAGCTTGGCAAGCCGCTCCTGAAGTTTCTCGCGGTCATAGTCGGAGGTTGTGTCTTCTATCTGCGCCTTGATCTGGGCGATGCGGTCTTTAATATCGTTCTGTTTGCCTTCGCCGCTGACTATGGTTGTGTTTTCTTTGTCGACCTTGATCATTTTCGCGCGGCCCAGGGAGGAAATCTCCGTGTTTTCGAGCTTAAGCCCAAGTTCGTCGGAAATAACCTGTCCGGCCGTCAGAATGGCGATGTCTTCAAGAAGAGCCTTGCGGCGGTCGCCGAAACCGGGCGCCTTGACCCCGCAGACGCTCAGGGTTCCCCGGAGGTTGTTGACAACCAGGGTGGCAAGAGCCTCGCCTTCAATGTCTTCGGCAATGATAAGGAGGGGCTTTCCCGCCTGGGCAACTTTTTCCAGGATGGGCAGGAGGTCTTTCATGCCGGAGACCTTTTTGTCGAAAATCAGAATGTAGGGATTTTCCAGCACGGTCGTCATGGTGTCTCTGTTGGTCGCAAAGTACGGGGAAATGTAGCCGCGGTCAAACTGCATACCTTCCACGTACTCTGTTGTAGTCTCTATGGTTTTGGATTCCTCGACGGTGATAACTCCGTCTTTTCCGACTTTTTCCATGGCGTCGGCTATTTCTTTGCCGATTTCCATGTCGTTGTTGGCTGAGATTGCCGCGACCTGGGCGATCTCCTCCTTGTCTTTGATTTCTTTGGAAGATTTCTTGATTTCTTCCACCGCCAATTCAACGGCCTTGTCAATTCCGCGTTTGATGCCCATGGGGTTGATTCCGGCCGCGACCGACTTTAACCCCTCTTTGATGATGCTGTAGGCCAGTACCGTCGCCGTGGTGGTACCATCGCCGGCAACGTCGTTTGTTTTCGTGGCGACTTCCTTCAGAAGCTGAGCCCCCATATTCTCAAAAGGATCTTCGAGTTCAACTTCTTTTGCGACGGATACGCCATCTTTTGTTACGGTCGGGGCGCCGAACTTTTTATCCAGAAGAACATTCCGGCCCTTGGGTCCAAGGGTAACTTTCACTGCGGAGGAAATTTTCTCCACTCCCCGAAGAAGCGCGCGACGTGCGTCTTCATCAAATCGTAACTGCTTCGCCATATTCTTTCTCCCTTTTCTTTGAAATATAAAATTAAATTTTAATTTTGACCACGATTTATAAACGCCAGCTCGTAAGATAACATACAAATTTTTCTCCGTTTCGACAAGCGGTTTCCCCTCATTTTTTTCATTGTTTTTCCTTTTTCGCAAAAAAAGATTTTTTCGGGGGAGTATACCGCAGCTCGCCATTGGCAAAGGCCCGGGGCGCCGTCCAGCTTTCATTTTTTAGAAGGAGCATACCGTCATCCTGAATGCCAAGAATCACAGCCTCGAAAGCCCCCGTCCCGTCGGAGAGGCCGGGAAGAAAGGTAACAGTCCTCCCCTTTGCGTAGAGCCGTTTTTCGATTTCCTCCTGCCAACCGGGGGGCGCTGTTTCAGACTCCGCCGACTGGCTCAGCCATATTTTTAACTGTTTCAGCACAGGAAAGAGCAGATCTTCGGGGGTAAACCTGCGGCTGGTGACTTCCTGAAGGCTTATGGCTGTTTTTTTGAGGTCTTTGGGATAACTTTTGGGGCCGCAGTTAACGCCCACTCCTATAAAAATATGCTCCTCGCGGCTTTCCACAAGGATTCCCGCGGCCTTGCGCCCTTTCAGAAACACATCGTTGGGCCATTTGATTTCGGGTTCCAGGCCGAATTCCTTTTCCAGAGCCATGGCAACAGCAAGTCCCGCTTTAAGAGGAATAACGCCCGTTATGGGAGGGAAGTCCTTTACCTGAAAAAGCAGGGAAAACGCAAGACTTTCGCCGGGGACCGAATGCCATTTTCTGTCGGGAAAACGCCCCCTGCCCGCAAGCTGATGACCCGCCATAACTACCGTTCCGGAGGGCAGCCCCTGAGAGGCGAGATTTTTTACATCCGTCATGGTCGATTCCGTCTCTGGCTTAAAAAATACAGGGGATTCGCCAAAAGGCGAAGACACCTTCATTTTACGCATAGCGTATTGTATCCCTATGCGTATGATTTTTCAAGGGACATTTTCCCCGCGCTACGCGCGGGGAAAATGTCCCGACCGGAAATTGCGGTGAAGGTCACCAGCGCTCTACAGGCGACGCAACAAAGCGGCTGACTGTATCGCGCGCTCCGCGCGCCCTTCCGGGTTATGCCCCCCATCCGCACATTTCCGTGATTACGCCCCAAGCCTCCGGCTTGGGGAAAGTCCCGACCGGAAATTGCGGGGAGAGTCACCAGTACGCTTCGGGGTTTCCTGTGTTTCACTCCACCCTGCTGGACAAAAGTCCGTAGATAAGGAGAGCTCCGGTGCGGCCCCGGACCTTGCCGGAAAAAACTTTCCGGCAGGGAAAAAAGTCTTTTACCTCGGTGTAGGTTTCCTCGTCCATAAGAACCTTTTCGGGGGATACCTTGGTTAAGGCCTCAAGGCGGCTTGCCACATTAACCGCGTCCCCCACAACGGTATACTCCTGCCGCCTTACCGAACCAATGACCCCGGCAAAAACCGTTCCCGTCGCCAGCCCCAGGCCGGCCCCCACGGGTTCCCGCAGATACTCGGGCCGCACATCGTTAAAGGTTTTTAGATAGTTATGAATCTCCTGCGCGGCCTGAACAGCGTTAAAGGCGTCCTGCCCGGCTGAAACCGGCGCGCCGAAAGTCGCCATAAGGCCGTCCCCTATGAGTTTGTTTACGGAGCCCTTGCAACCGTAAATAAGATCCATAATGTCCGTCAGAATATCATTCAGGAATTCCGCAAAAATCTCCGGCGAAACCGTTTCGGCAATCCGCGTTGATCCGCGTATATCAAAAAAAAGCGCCGTAACTTTGCGCTTCTGCGACTCAAGGGGATTCTCGCCGGTTTGCCGGACGTACTCAAGAACATCCTCATTCATATAGCGGGAAAGCAGCACAGTATCGGAAATGAGATTTCGCCGTTGTTCCCGGATTTGCGCCCGTTCCTGCTTGAGCTGATTAAAATACACCTTGAAGGATTCAACGAGATCGTTGCGGGTTCTGATAATTCCGTGGTAGCCCAATACTCTTTTCCCTTCGTCGTCGCGCAAAGTAATGGCGTCGATAAAGCAGGGGATGGGCGTACCGTCCTTGCGCTTGAGCACCAGGGGATACTGATGCACGATCCCCTGCGCCTCAATGGTTTTCTGGTAGGGTATGCGGTCCGCTTCGGACTCGAAAGTCTTTAAAACATCTATGCTGAAAACTTCCCCCGGCCTGTAGCCCAAAAGGTTTTCGAACGCGTGGTTTACCTTGATAAACTTTCCGTCCCTGCTGGTAATAAACATCGCCTCCCTGCACAGATAAAAAAACCGTTCAAAAAGAGGGTAGGTTCGCACAGCCTTGCCGCTCATCAGGCGCTCTCTTCCGGAACAAGGCCCTCGTCCGCCGGTTCAGGCAGGGGAAAAACAAGGCTGAACTCGCAGTAGGAACCAACGCGGGATTTAAGCGAAAGTTTGCCGCCCAGTTCCTTTACCTTCTCTTTTACAAGAGACAGGCCCACACCCTTTCCCGCCACACTGTCGGGTTTCTCCGCCGTGGAAAACCCGGGATGAAAAATAAACAAAATCTTTTCCCGCTCCGAAAGGGAAGCGGCTTTTTCCTCTGAGATAATTCCCGCCGCCAGAGCCCGCTTTTTTACTTTCTCCGCGTTAATTCCCGCGCCGTCATCCCGGTAAATAATCCGGAGTCCGCTGCCGCCGGTTTCCGTCCGTATGCTGATAAAACCCTTTTCCGGCTTGCCCGCCCCGCGCCGTTTCGCGGGCGCCTCTATGCCGTGATACACCGAGTTCCGTACAAGCTGAAGAAGAATATCCTTTATGGCTTTTCGCTTGTCGGGGTTAAAATCCTGGGCGTCAAAACCGGGCATTTCAAGCTCAACTTCCTTACCGTAACGCTCCGCCAGGCGTTGGGCCATCTTTCGCAGCGTCTCGGTTATGCCGTAGCCCTTGCGCGTAATGCTGCCCCGGACCGTATCGGAAAGTTTCAGCCATTTCGTAATAATCGCGTCAAGTTTTTCGATACTGCCCATAAGTTCCGAACAGGAAATTGTCAGGGGAAGAAAATCCTCCGCTGTAAGATTCTCCCCGGCCCTGCGCAGGACGAGAATTTTCTGTTCCAAAGCCTCGGCCTTGTCCGCGAGAAAGTCCAGCATTAAAAGTTCCGCGTCGCCCTTTACCGCGTGCGAGTGGCGAAAAATCGTATCCAGCCGCCGGCTGTAATTTTCGCTGCCCGAGCGCAGCTCCTCATTAATCGCTTCGGAGTCTTCCTTTACGCTTTCAAGAAAGGCTACAAGGGTCTCAGGGTCAACATGCAGAACACGCTGGAGCATCTCCATCTCCTGCCTGTTCTCGTTCCGGGTTTTTTTAATTTCTTCGGCAAGCTCTTTGCGCTCGGTTACATCCCGCACAACAACAAAAAGCCGCTCCACATTCCCGTCCCGGGCGACGCGGGTAAAAACGAACTCAAAACAGCGCGTGATAAACCCGCCGGCGTGGTCGTCAAAATAGGCGTCAACCTCGGCCAGGGGATTCAGTTTTTCAACATGCCGCCAGGCGATTTTGGAATCAAAGGCGACATCAAAAAATTCCTGTACCGTCGTGCGGGTTTTTTCATTTAAAAACCCCCTAAACACTTCCATAATTTCCCGTCCCGCGAGATCGGAACGGCGGAAAATCTTTTCCAGCGACGCCGAATAGTAGGGGCCGATTTTTCCGGAAGAATCCAGAAGGAAAAGCCCGTCGCTCACATTTTCCAGAATATTGAGGTATTCACCCTTCTCAACGGTGCTGTCCTGCAGTTTATCCAGAACGGAATTATACATGCGGGCAATCTGCCCCGCTTCGGTAAAAGGCTCCACCGGGGCGCGCAGGCCGATGTCGCCGGTTTTTGCCTGGTTGTCAAGAACGGTAAAGAGGTCGTTAATCTCCGTTGTTACTCCATGTTCGGATTTATTAAGCCCTTCGGCCTCCTGATGCAGGCCTATGCGCAGAGGTATAAACCTGTTTAAAAGCCACAGCAGGGGAAAGCTCAGGCCCAGACACAGGGCCCCGCAGGAGGCCACGCCCAGAAGCTGAACACCTATCTGCTCCCAGCGGCTTAAGCCCGTTCCCAAAAGCTCAAGGTCGCCGAAAATCCCCACCGCGAGAGTGCCCCAGATGCCCGCGGCGAGGTGAACCGGAATGGCGTCCACCGCGTCGTCGATTCTGAGCTTTACAAGCAGCCAGGAAGCCCCCAGCATGACAACGCCGCCCGCGCCGCCGATAATAACGGCCTGGGTCTCGCTCACCACATGGCAGTTCGCCGTTACAGCCACAAGGCCCGCGAGGGCGCCGTTCAGCATAAGACTGACCTCGGGCTTGCCGGACAGGGGCCACCCCACGGCAAGGGCAAAAACCATGCCCGCGGAACCGCCGAGCATGGTACGCATAATAATGCCCGGAACAGCGTCGTTTGCCGCGAGGGTGCTCGCGCCGTTAAAGCCTATCCACCCGAACCAGAGGAGGAATACCCCCAAAACAGCCATGGGAATTGAGGAGCCATTAATGATTTGGACCTCTCCTTTGTAGCCGAAACGCCCCGTCCGCGGCCCTATGATAAAAAGAGCCGCCAGAGCCACCCAGCCGCCCACGCTGTGTACCACCGTGGAACCCGCGAAATCCGTAAAACCCCTGCCGCCCAGCCAGCCCGTGGCGGCCCCTTCCAGAAACCCGCCCCAGGCCCAATGGCCAAAGACAGGATAAATAAGAGAAGATAAAATAATCGTAGAAATAATGTAAGAGCTGAAGCGCATCCGCTCGGCGACGGCGCCGGAGACAATGGTCGCGGAGGTACTGCAAAACACGGCCTGAAAAAGAAGAAAAACCGCGGGCCACACCGAGGCCGGATTAAAAAGAAAAAAATTCGTTCCGAAAATTCCGTTCATGGACGCGCCGAACATTAAACCAAAACCAAGTATCCAGAAACACAACGTGGAAATGCCAAAGTCCGTAAGGTTTTTAATGGCCACATTGATGCTGTTCTTTGACCGGGTAAGTCCCGACTCCACCATGGCAAAGCCGGCCTGCATCATAAAAACCAGAGCGCTCCCCACAATAACCCAGATATAATCTACCGCTGTTCTTTCCATAAAAAATACTCCCGGTATCCGCTACTCCAGACCTACCGACAAAAGCGATGGATAGCCCTTCCACTCAATGGGAATACTAAACACAGGCGGCTTGAGCCGCATACTAATATCGTCAATCTTTCCCTTCATCACAATGGGAACTGAAATAAGAAAAGTGGGGCCAAAAGTTTCCCGCATATTTCCCGCGATTGTGTTTGTCATCTCGCCCACCAAATCGAAAAGAGAGTCCTCGTCCAGGGCTGATTCCCCCAATATACATTCCCCGAAAGCGGACAGAAGCTCTTTCCCCGCGGTAAAATACACGCCCCCCCTGCGCGAACCGGAAATGCCGATAAGGCCGGTATAGTCGTACACCGGGTCCCTCTCCCGTTTGATGTAGGGCATTCCCATCTTTGCGGGGGTATCGGAGATACTGGAAAAATAATTCGTAACAACCTTGATAAGAGTCTTCAAATCATTTTCCGTCATACGCGCCGCCTCCCAGAACTTCTTCGATTTCTTTTTGAAGCTGCGCCGCCGTAAAAGGTTTGGTCAAAAATCCCCTGGCCCCTTTTTTCAGCGCCTGCAAACCCGTGGCGGGATCTTTTAACGCTGAAATAATAAGAATCTTCGTGTCGGGTTTAATCTTTAACATCTGTTCAAGACAGGAAAGGCCGTCCATTTTCGCCATGGTAATATCGAGGGTTACCAAATCGGGCAGATGCTTCCTGAACAATTGCATGGCCGCTTCGCCATCGGGGGCCATACCCACAAGAGTAAACTTATTGTTTTGCAGATACTTCTCAATCGCCCTACGCATGATATTTGAGTCATCAACTATAAGCAGTTTCATACTGCTCCTCCTGCGTATAATAATGCAATGTTCTTTGCATATTTATACAAAACAAGAAGAATGTCAAGAAGGAGAACAGCCTTGGGTGCACCAATTTTTTCCGTGCGCCTTTTTTGCTTCGCAAAAAACCGGGCTTTCCGCTTCAATCTTTTGGCTGTGCCAAAAGGATTTACGCTGCAATCCCTGGCGCGGCCCAGGGG
>JAISQU010000291.1 GCA_031274005.1 Spirochaetales bacterium | reverse complement strand
TTGTGCGGTTTTGCGGCATGGATGATGACATCGCGCCTGATGGCATGCGACCCGACTTACGGATCAGGCAATGAAATGGACGCGATTGCCGCGGCTGTTATCGGCGGCGTCAGTATGAGCGGCGGTAAGGGAAAACTTGCGGGAACGGCCATCGGCGTTTTGCTGGTAGGCTTCCTCCGCAACGCGCTGAATATTCTGGGGGTTAATCCGTTCTGGCAGGGGAGCGTGATAGGCGCTGTTATCATCGTCGCCGTGCTTGCCGAGAAACTTTCCGCGCTTCAACTTAAAAAATAGCACTGTTAATGTGCTGTTGATATATTAATGCAGTAGGGAGGAATAGACATGAAAAAACTATTTATCATTTTGCTTGGCGTTCTTGTGGCGGCGCTTATCCTGAGCGGATGCGGCGGCGGTAATGCCGCTGCTTCGAATGCGCAGCAGGCAGTCAAAGTAGCCTATTTGACGCCTTCGCTTGATGTACCGTTTTGGCGTTATATGCGTCACGGAATCGAAGATGAACTCAAAAAACTGATACCCGGCGTGGAGGTAACCACCTACGATTCCAAAGATTCGGCGAACACACAGCTTTCCAATGCGCAGGACGCCCTTACCAAACAGGTAAAGGCGATTATCATATCACCCACCGACAGCGCCTCCTGCGTTGCGGTACTCGACCTGGCAAAGGACGCCAAAGTTCCGGTGGTTATCTGTGATATAGGCTCTGATTCAGGAACCTATGCCGCTTTTATTTCTACGGACAATGAGGCGGGCGCAAAAGAGCTGGGTGCATATATCGCCTCCAAGCTGCCGCCAAACAGCGCGGTTGCGCAGATAACGCTGAACCAGGCGAGGATTAACGGCGTTTTGCGTAAAAATGGTTTTACCGCGGGCGTGTCGGTAAACAGCATCAAGGATATTGATTTCAAGCAAATGGAAAAAGTAAACCGGGAAGAAGGCGAGAAATTTGCCCAGGATCTTATTACGGCGCATCCGGACCTGAAAGCGATCTTCTGCCATTCGGAGGATCCGTCAATGGGCGCTCTTGCCGCCATTGAAGCATCCGGCCGCGGCGATGTACTGATTGCGGGTTTCGACTGTTCCCCTGAGGTGGTAGACGCAATCCGCGCGGGCAAGATTGCAGCAACCGCGGCGCAGCAGCCTGTATTGATGGGCCGGCATGCCGCACAGAGTGTTGATAAACTTTTAAAAGGTGAAAAAGTTGAACCGGAAATCAAACTTGGCACCTTACTCGTTACAAAGGACAATATCAATACCGTATATGACACATTGGTTGAAGTTGCCCTGTCAGACTAACGCGCGCGTATGTTTCAGGAAATTTGGTGAACGGGTACCATCATCGTAATATTCATGAGGGGTTGTTCGGAAACTTTAGCTTCTGAACAACCTTCATGCCTTTTTCTTGTCGTCAAAGTGAATGGCTCAGGTTTTTCCGCTTTTCCTGCCTTTTTTCTTTAAGGAGTCTTTCAGGCGGAGAAGAGTGTTTTTTAAATTTTCGTCATGAATCGCCTCAAGAATTTCCCGTTCTGTTTGAAGCTCAGGCTGCGCGGGAGGCTGGTCACAAACCGAGGCTGCCGCCTGTTCCGCGGCGGCCTCAGACCCGGTTTGCGGGGCAGCAGGGGGAGAAAACTGACCCGCCGGAGTCAGCTTAAAATGAAGCATGCGGATAGCAAGATCAGGATAACGGGAAGAAAGGGTTCGCAGTATTTCGCTCTGCCTCATCTGCAGCATCTGCATCCAGCCGGGATGATCAACCTCCACAAACAGGGACCCCCGGCGAAGATCAATAACCCGCGAATGAGAGGCTATATCATCCCCCGCGACTTTTCGCCAGGAAGAAAAAAGCGATACATATTTTTCTCCTCCCGAAAGGTTATGAAAAGACAGAAAAGTTTTTAGAATATCTCCGGCCTTATCCATTTACACAAAACCTGCCGCTGCGTACCATGTATACAAGAGTATCACTTTTTTTGTACGCGGGGAATTGCTCATCCGGCAGAAAAGTGAAAAAAGCCTGTTCGTAGGGAGGAAATTGGGCGATAAACCGCTTTCTTTTGACAGGATCCATTTCCAGAAGAACATCGTCAAGAAGCAGAATAGGTTTACGCCCGGAGCGGTTTAGAAAAAACGCCGCCTGCGCTGTTTTTAAAATCAGAGAGGCCAGCCGGATTTGACCGGTAGAAGCCGCGGCGGTAAAATCCCTCCCGTCAAAATAAAAGCGAAACCTGTCCCTGTGAGGCCCTGTGGTTGTTGTGCAAAAAAAGCTGTCGGTATCCCTCTTTTTACGCAAAAACTCCTCAACGCCTCCAAAATCTTCCCGCTGCCAGGAAGGAACATAACGTATTTTAACAGCCGCTTCCAGCCCGGAAATTTCCCTGTACAGGCGGGCAAAAAACAGGGAAAACTCCTCCGTCAGTTCCCGCCGCATCAGGCTAATATCAAGTCCGGTTTTAATCAGTTCTTCGTCAAAAAGCCCCGCAACACCCCAATTTTTGTCTTTTATCGCCGTATTCCGCTGTTTCAGCGCCTTTGTATAGCGCTTCAGAATATCAAGAAAAAACGGGTCCTTCAGGCCAAGGGTCTGATTAAAAAAAATCCTTTGCCGGTCGGGGGTTCCCGTAATATATCCTATGTCCTCATGGCAAAAAACTATACAGGGAAACTTGCCTATTATCTCCCGCCGGTCTTTTATCATCTTCCCGTCAAGACGAATATCCTTTTGCTTCCCCGTACCCCTGATGAGAATTTCCGTCTCATCCTCCTCCGCGGAGCAGGAAAATTTTCCTTCAAGAGCCATTTCCGTTTGACCGTGGCGATAGAAGTGCTCGTCCTTCCTTGTACGAAAAGACGAACCGAAACTTAAAAGATACACAGCCTCAACAAGGTTTGTCTTTCCCTGTCCGTTTTCTCCTATAAGAAAAACCTCCGGCGCGTCAACAGACACTAGGCCGTCTTCTATGTTGCGGAAATTATAAAACCGCAAAGACCGGAAACCCATGGGCCTTTTATTCTATCTGCATAGGCATAATGATATGGAAATAGTCTCTTTTTTCCGCAGAACGCAGGGTAATGGCCCTGCCGGCTTCGGTATATTCCATGACAACCGAATCATCCGTTATTTCCCGCAGCGGCTCGGAAAGATACAGACAATTCAGGGCAAAAGTTATTTCGTTACCCTCATAGTCACAGGCAATTTCCTCTTTTGCTAGGCCTATCTCGCTTTCTTCGGAACTCAGCAAAAGAGATCCATTTTTCAGATTGACATATATCCTCCGGGCTTTCTGATCCACAAGGGGAGAAACCCTTTTCAAAGCCTCACTCAGTTCTTCCCGTTTTATGATAACCCTGTGCGACTGCTCCGCGGGTATAACCCTCTGATAGTTCGGAAAAGTCCCCTCGATGAGGGTTGTGGATATATTCTGGTTGTCAAAAGCGAAAAAGACATTTTTATCGTTTATGGCAAGGGAAATATTTCCTTCACCGGAAGCAAGTCTGCGTATCAGATTCAGAGCCTTATCGGGAATAATGATGGGACTAAAATCAGAGATCACGCCTTCCGGCTGTTTTGATATATAAGAAAGGCGGCGTCCGTCTGTGGCGACCATGACAAGCGTATTATCGTTTTTCTCAAGATATACCCCATTCATATAATAGCGGGTAATATCATGGGATATGGCGAAGGCCGTCTGGGCGATCATCTCAATCATGTCTTTCTGGGAAAAGTCAAAAAATTTTTCATCCCCCGGGGAAGGAATTTCCGGAAATTTGTCGGCCGGAATGGTCTTTAGCCGTATGTCTATTTTTTTAAACAGGGGTTTGATAACAAAGGTATCATTTTCCTGCTCCTCAAATTCAACATCGCCTGAAGGGAGGGTTCGCAGTATCCCCAAAAATTTATCGCACAAAACCGTTATGCTGCCGGGTACGGTTACCTCCACAGGAATCTTTGTTTCAAAACTCACTTTCAGATCCGTCGCCTTAATAAACAGTGTATTGTTGTCCGCCACAAGAAGGACGTTGGACAGAATAGAAAGGCTGTTGTTTGTTTTTGAAACTATTTCCTGAGATATGGCTATCTCTTTGATTAAAGAGTCTTTTTCACAGGTAAATCTCATGTTTTCCCCTCTCCTCTTATTATATTATATAAAGTAGTAGTAGTAATATAGGCTGTGGATATGTTGATATCCGGCCTATCTTCCTTTGAAGCAAGAACTTAACCCATGGATAACTTTTCCTGCTTATCAACCCAATCCACAGTATACAGAATTTTTGCATATTTATGAACAACTTTTCCATAACTTTTACGCCTTTATACTGTTCTCTTTTATTTTTTGTATAAGATTAAGAATCCTGGTTTCCAGGGTCGGATCCGCCTTCATCTTGTTTTTTATTTTATCATAGGCGTGCATAACGGTTGAGTGATCCCTCCCCCCAAAATCCTGCCCAATCTCGGACCAAGCGTACTCGGTCAACTCGCGGGTAATATACATAGCCACCTGGCGGGGGTCGGACAGGGCCTTTGTTCTTTTTTTGATAGAAAGCTCATTAAAAGAAACCCCGTAGTAATCGGCTACGGTTCTCTTGATTATATCGACGGTAACGTTATTCTGCTGGGATCCGTGAAAAAAGTCCCTCAGCTGGGCCTGGGCGATGTCGGGGGTAATCTTTTTATTGACAAGCTCCGCGTAGCCTACAAGCGTTTTCAGAGCCGCTTCCAGATCGCGGACATTCGTCGTTACGTTATTACAGATAAGATTTATAATCTCGTCGGAAATGCTGACATTGAGAATTTCTATCTTTTTTTTCAGAATGGCATAGCGGGTTTCGTAGGACGGCGACTTGATATTCGTCGTCAGTCCCTGGCTGAACCGGCTTTTGATTCTGTCCTCAATGTATTTGAGCTCTGAAATGGGCCGGTCGCAGGTAAAAACGATCTGTTTGTTGTTGTCATGCAGGGCATTGTAGGTATGAAAAAGTTCTTCAAGGGTATCTTCCTTTTTCTGGAGAAAATGGATGTCGTCAATCAGAAGAACATCGGTATTACGGTATTTGTTTTTGAATTTATGTATTGTATTGTTGCCCAGGGCAAAAATAAACTCGTTGGTAAAGCTCTCCGCTGTAACATAGACAATTTTTTTATCCTCAAAATTTTTATGAATATAGTTTCCTATAGCCTGGATAAGATGGGTCTTGCCCAGGCCGACCCCTCCGTAGATAAGGCAGGGGTTATAGGCGCGGCCGGGATTTTTTGCTATGGCTATGGCGGCGTTGGCGGCGAACTTGTTAGTCTCTCCTATAACGAAGTTTTCAAAACTATACTTTTCGTTCAGATGAGAATGCTGGGTTATGGTCTTTTTTATCTCTGCCGCGGCGGAGTTTTCCTTTTTTTCCTGTTTTGCCTCCGGGGCCGCGCTTTTTTTGATAATGAATTCCAGGACAATCTTTTTACCGCCCGACAGTTCTTCCAGTTTGTCTTCCAGGGTCTGGCTGTAGCGCGTCTTTATCTGGTCAAGAATCAGTTTTGACGGGACGCAGGCGACAACGGCTTTCTCTTTGGAACCTTCGTAACAGAGTTTGTTTAACCACATCATATATTCAGGATCTGAAATTTCTCCGCGAAGCTGTTTTATCGCTTCCTGCCAGAGGGCGGAGTAATTCTCAGTATTTTCACTCATAATGTCCCCAAAAAATAAACACTATCCACTATACTCCCGCGGCCCGCCTTTAGGCCGGATTTTACCGGAAGCTGTTTCCGGCGCATACCATATGTAGCTTAAACCCATATTCTTTTCAAGTAAAGTAGGGTGCACCAATTTTTTCCGTGCGCCTTTTTTGCGAAGCAAAAAACCGGGCTTTCCGCTTCAATCTTTTGGCTGCGCCAAAAGGATTTCGGCCTGTAGCCTTTATATACGCCAAGAGCTTTCTATGGCCTCTTGCCCTGTTGCTGCATTCTCCACAACACGCTCGCGCGTGCAGTTGCCGGGGCATGCTGCAATCCCTGGCGCGGCCCAGGGGCTTCCGGTGATTTTGCACGGAAAAAATTGGTGCACCCAGTAAAGTAGGGAGCCTTTACTTTTTTGGTCAAAATTTATATAATCTCTGAAATGCAAACATATTCAGCCCAAAGTATCCAGGTCCTGAAAGGCCTGGAAGCCGTCAGAAAGCGCCCGGGTATGTATATTGGGACAACCGGGCCGGATGGTCTTCACCATCTGGTGTATGAGGTCGTAGATAACAGTATAGACGAAGCTCTTGCCGGTTACTGTGATAAAATCGACGTTCGTATCGAAAAAGGAAATATTATTGCAGTAAGTGACAACGGTCGGGGAATTCCCGTAGACCTCCACCCGGACGAAAACATCAGCGCCCTTGAGGTTGTTATGACCAAACTGCACGCCGGCGGCAAGTTCGACAAGGGCAGCTACAAGGTGTCCGGCGGGCTTCACGGGGTGGGGGTTTCCGTCGTTAACGCGCTTTCCTCCTGGCTCGAGGTGAATGTGCATCTGAACGGCAAGGTTTATTTTCAGCGTTATAAGCGGGGCCTCCCGGAAAAACCGGTTGCGGAAACCGGCCTTACCGATAAGCGGGGAACGGTCGTACGCTTCGAGGCCGACGCCGCTGTCTTTGAAACCACAACCTTCAGTTTTGATGTTCTGTCTACCCGTCTGCGGGAGCTTGCCTTTCTGAACAAGGGCATACTTATTACCATCTGTGACGAGCGCATCCCCAACCCCAAGCTGCACGAGTTCAAATTCGACGGGGGCGTCAGGGAATTTGTTACCGACCTGAACAGCAAGCGCACGGTTATCCACGCGGACCCCATCTACTTTGATGTAAAAAAAGACGATCTGGTTCTTGAGTATTCCATTCAGTATAACGACGGGTATAACGAGAACATGTTTTCCTTTGTCAACAATATCAACACCCGCGAGGGCGGAACCCACCTTGTGGGCTTTAAGTCGGCCCTGACCCGTACCCTGAACGAGTTCCTGAAAAAATCGAAGCTCGCCAAAAAGCTTGACGATACCCTGACGGGCGATGATGTGCGCGAGGGCCTGACGGCCGTTGTTTCCATCAAGATTCCTGACCCCCAGTTTGAGGGCCAGACAAAGGCCAAACTGGGCAACTCCGAAGTGAGGGGTATTGTCGAATCCCTTGTCAACGACAGCCTGACCTCATATTTTGAGGAGAACCCCGCTGTTGTGGATAAAATCCTTGAGAAAACCGTTGTCGCGGCGCAGGCCCGTAACGCGGCGCGCAAGGCCCGGGAAAAGATTCGGAAGAATCCCCTTGGCGGTTTGGGCCTGCCGGATAAACTCGCGGATTGCCGGGAAAAAGACCCTTCAAAAAGCGAAATATACATTGTGGAAGGAGACTCCGCGGGCGGCAGCGCCAAGCAGGGCAGAGACAGCAAATATCAGGCAATTCTTTCCCTGTGGGGGAAGATGCTGAATGTTGAAAAGACGCGTCTGGACAAGGTTCTTTCCAATGACAAACTCCAGCCCATCATCGCGGCCCTGGGCGCCGGGGCGGGAGACAGTTTCAATGTAAGCAAGCTGCGCTATCACAAGGTTATTATTATGGCCGACGCGGATGTGGACGGCTCCCATATCCGCACCCTGCTTTTGACCTTCTTTTTCCGCTATATGCGGGAGATGCTGGAACACGGCTATGTGTATATCGCCATGCCGCCGCTGTACAGGGTCAGCCTTGGAAAAAAGGTAGCGTACGCCTATGACGACGCTGAAAGGGATAAAATTCTGCAAAGTTTTGAAGAGGGGGCGGAAAAAGCCCGCATTCAGCGCTATAAGGGGCTGGGTGAAATGAATTCCGACCAGCTTTGGGAAACAACCATGAACCCGGAAAACAGGAATATTATCCGGGTACAGCTTGAAGATATGGTCGCGGCGGAAGATATTTTTGTAACCCTGATGGGCGATCAGGTAGCTCCCCGCCGGGAGTTCATCGAAGAAAACGCCCTGTACGTATCCAACCTTGATGTATAAAAATTCCGTTTTCACAAAAGGAGTAAGCCATGGCCGATGAAGTAAAGGGGAAAGTCATTCCTGTGGCTATAGAGGACGAAGTAAAAAATTCGTTCATGAACTATTCCATGTCGGTTATTGTCGCCCGGGCTTTGCCGGATGTACGCGATGGTTTAAAACCCGTACACCGGCGAATTCTTTACGGAATGAGCGGACTGCACGCCAACCAGCCGTACAAGAAATGCGCGAAAATCGTCGGCGAGGTTATGGGTAACTACCATCCTCACGGAGACGCGAGTATTTACGACGCTCTGGTCCGCCTGGCCCAGGATTTTTCCATGCGCTACATCATTGTCCAGGGCCAGGGCAACTTCGGCTCTGTGGACGGCGACCCGCCCGCGGCCATGCGCTATACCGAAGCGCGGATGACCAGGCTTGCGGAGGAAATGCTCAAAGACATAGGCAAGGAAACCGTTGATTTCGGCCCCACCTATGACGATTCCGATACGGAGCCTCTGGTTCTTCCCTCGGCCCTGCCGTACCTGCTGGTAAACGGCGCCAGCGGCATTGCCGTTGGTATGGCCACGAACATCCCGCCCCATAATTTAACGGAAGTCTGTAACGCCATAGGCGCGTATATAGACGACCCGGCCATTGATATTAGGGGCCTGATGAAGCATGTCAAAGGGCCGGACTTTCCCACCGCGGGCATTATTTTTGGCCGCAAGGGAATCGCGGACGCCTATACAACGGGCCGGGGCAAGATAACCGTCAGGGCGCGGTTTACCATCGAGACAACGAAAAACGGCAGAGACATGATTATCGTTACGGAACTGCCGTACATGGTAAATCGCAAGGAGCTTATTAAAAAAATTGCCGACCTTGTAAAAGAAAAAAACCTGGACGGCATTTCCGACCTGAATGACGAATCCGACAGAAACGGCACGCGCATCGTTATTGAACTCAAGCGGGATGTAAGCCCCAAGATTATTCTGAATTACCTTTTTACCCATACCCAGCTTCAGGTTAATTTTAACGTAAACGCATTGGCCCTGGTTGGCGGCAAACCGAAAACCCTCTCCCTGAAGGAGATGATCGAGCACTTTGTCGCTCACAGGCGGGAAGTTGTTATCCGCCGCGCCCAATACGACCTGCGCAAAGCCGAAGAACGCGCCCATATCCTGGAAGGGCTCAAAATAGCCCTGGAAAATATTGACGAGGTTATCGCGATTATCAAGACTTCCGGGGACGTGAATATTGCCCGGACGCGGCTTATCGAGCGTTTCGCTTTAAGCGAGATTCAGGCCCAGGCCATTCTGGATATGCGCCTGCAGCGGCTTACCAGCCTGGAAACCAAAAAAATCATCGAAGAACTGGAAGCCACGCTGGCCCTGATCGCGGAACTGAAAGCCCTTCTCGCAAGCGAGGAGAAAATCCTTATGACCGTGAAAACCGAAATCATGGAG
>JAISQU010000289.1 GCA_031274005.1 Spirochaetales bacterium | reverse complement strand
TGCCCCTTGAGGCAATGGATTTGATGGTTGATCCGGTGCATGAACGGCTGGTTGGCGTTCACGGCGACCAGCCCTTACACGTCCTGTATTAGTGTTGTACTTGTTACGCCCGCTATGTTGAGGCAGCGTGAAACTTATCGGCTGGCCCATTACCCAAAAAGAAGTCTGTACAAAAGACGGCCTGATCATGAGTTTTTAAGTTTTGAAGATGAAACCGGAATGAACAAAAACCTTTGTGCCCCTTTGTGGTTTTTCCTCTTCTTTCTTCCCCGTTCGTGAGGTTCGTGGTTAATTTGAATTCGTCATTTCTGCGTCAGATTCGTGATCCCGTCCCAATCGGGAGGCGGCGGGTTGTTCAGCAGCGCGGCGCAGCGTTCTTCATAAAACGCCGCCGTTTTGTCCTGGGGGCTGCGGGCGCGGAGGGAGGCAAACAAATCACGGGCTTTTTCAAAAGCTCCCGTTTCGTAATGATGCACCGCTTCTTCCCAGGCGTCTGCCATCTCCAAAAGTGCGGGGGAGGCATCCGGCAGTATGTCGAGCAGTTCGTACAGCCGTACCGGCGTATCAAAACCCACCGCCCGTACCCGGTCAATGCTCCGCAGGACAAAGCCGCCGCCGGCGCGTTTTTTTGTTTCTTCGCTGATCAAAATGCCGGTGTGGTACTGTTTGTTGATCCCCTCAAGGCGCGAGGCAAGGTTAACGGTGTTCCCCATGATCGTATAATCCATCTTTTTCTCGGTTCCCATATTGCCCACCACCATAAGACCGGAATTAATGCCGATGCGGGTAAACAGGGGCGAGGGGGACAGGTTCCGCCTGGCGATCTCCTCGTTTAAGAGGATCTCCCGGCGCTTCATTAATACCGCTGTACGGCATGCGTCGGCGGGATCGGTACCGCTTGCTAGGGGCGCTCCAAAAAAGGCGATGATTGCGTCCCCTTCGTACTTGTCGATGGTTCCCCGGTTTTCAAGGATGATGCCGCTCATTTCGCCCAGATAATAGTTGAGGAGCTCGACGATCCTGCGGGGATCGTGCAGTTTTTCGGCAATCGTGGAAAAGCCCTGGATGTCGGTAAAAAGGGCGCTCATCTCCCGCTCTTCCCCGCCCAGGGAAAGGCGGGAGGGATCGGCCATAAGTTGACGGATTACATCGGGGGAAAGGTAGCGGGAAAAAGTCATCTCCAAAAGAAACTTTTCGCGGTACCGTGCAACAAGGCGCCGGGAAAAATGAAAGCCCCACTGGATAAAAACAAAAAAGAGGATTCCGCTAAAAGCGGGGATGATCCGCATATAACGCCATACAAGGGCGATAAACAGGACCTGGAAAAACAGCAGCCCCAGAAAGCCCGCGTGAAAGAGGGAATCTTTTTTAAGACTGCAAAACCAGATAAGGACCAGGGCGGATGCCAAAAGAAACACCCCCTGGAATGCGGGAGCGGGGGGGGTATAAAAATAGTTATCAAGAATTCCGCTTAAAAGGGAAGCGTGAATTTCTGAAAGGGGATAGAGCGTTTCAAAGGGGGTAACGCCGTAATCTTTTTTTGCCGTGGTAATATCCGCGGCAAGCACAAGCGCCCCCGGTAATTCCGCCGACAGCTTTTCAAAAACCTCCTCGTCGGAGGCGGCGGAAACCGCCTGGGCAAAGGAAAGCCGGTAAAGATCATCGGCCCAGGGTCTGGTAAAGGGTATCATCACATAGGCGGAATTATCCACGGGAATATGCACAGGGGGATCTGCGGGAAGAAGCACTTCTTTCCCCGGATAGAATTCGATGTCTGCCGGATCGATCCCCAATTGGGAGGCCGCCATCGCCAGGGCAAGGGAAGGGACAAGGCCGTCTTTCCAGCGGTAAAATAACGGCGTCCTTCGGTAAAGGCCGTCATCGTCGTTTTTCACGCCGATGTGGCCAAGCTGCCCCGACCGGGCGATTTCTCCCGTGGAAAGAATAAATCCCGCGGCCCGGGGTATGGTTCCTTCTCCGTATTCTTTAATATGCCAAAGACCCGCCTCCACAATACGTTCTTCTTCTTCAGTCATATTGTTGTAGGCGGCATTGTTGTACTCCAGCGGAACGGGAACCGCGGCCAGTACAAAGCTGTCTATCCATTTGGCCGCTTCGGCAATCTTTTCGTCGTAGGCGCTTTTTCCGCGGAACACAAAATCCATCGCCGCATCCGCTCCGCAGTCGGCAAGGACGGTAACAAGGTCGGCAAAGGCCGAACGGTCGTTAATCGCCTCTTCCAGGGCGCGTTCCGAGCTGTCGTTAAGGTCTATTCTGACAATGCGGGGGTTGAGCGGAAGGGGATTGTGGGTAATGGTGAACCGAAGCGCCTGATCATAGAGAACGCGGTCAAGGCGCGTAAAAAAACCGGTAAGGGCAAGGAGCGATGCAAGAGCCGCGGGAATAAGAAAATGTATGACGGCGGATTTAATGCCGGATTTGGATTGATTTAACATACGCCGGGGCCCCCGCATACTGCACGCCGGCGGGCGGCTGTTCCCGGCCCCGGAATGCGCCTCCCATCAGCACCGGCTTTTCCGCCTGTTCCCTGAGGGACGAAAGGGAGCGGCGCAGTTCATAGATGCTGTCCATCAGCGCGGAAGCGTTCCTCCTTGTTTTGCTGCGGGTGTAATTTTCCGCAGCGCGGTCTATTGTTGGGCGGGATGTTTTGCTTACCACCACATGGATTGTTTCCGTTCCCGAGGGCGGATCGATGCGGAAGGGGCCAAAGGACAGGTCCTTCCCGGGCCCCGCCGTTCCGGAATAGACCAGGACGGTATTTTGCGCGGCATCTTGCAGCACAATATAACAATGACAGGACTCTTCGGCGCTGATCATCAGGGTAAAGCGCTCGCCGTCTTTCATGGACAGGGGCCGCGAAAAGGAACGCACCCCGCCGCCGTCTTCTTCCCGCACAAGCGCCATGGTCCAGGTTACGCTTTGCTCCTGGGAAAAAAGCACCGCCCCAGAGAGCAATAAAAGAATTACCAAACCTGCGGCACGAATTAAAAACAGCTTCTTCATATATACCTCACTTTATATGGGCCAACTCAAAATCAACGGAACCCAGCGCATAGAACGAAGGATGCTGCCGGCCGCCGGTTATGGTTTCCACTTCCCGGGAAACCAGGCTGCCCAGCCGCAGGACGCTTAAGCGCTCTTCCTGCAGTCCCTTTCCGCTTAAGCCATTTAGTATGCTAAAGGTAAATACGCCGTGCTTGTATTCGGTCCGTTCCTGGGAAAGTTCGTTATTTTTGCTGGAGGTAAAAATAAATGCGTTACTTTCCATAAGGGATCGTACCAGCGCGTTGGTATCTACGCCTACGGTGTTTCCGCCAAATCCGCCTGAATGGCAGGCGTCGATAAAAATAAGCCTGTTGCCGCCCGAGTTAAGCGCGGTGTACATATCCGCGGAACGGATTGTCTTTGCAGCATCCACCGAACCGTCGCGGCCAAAGGACGCATCGGAGGGGAGGAAAAAGAAATTCCCCTCGCTGTCGCTTACCCCGTGTCCGGCAAAAAACAAAAGCGCCATATCCCGGGACGAGGCATTGTTCAAAAACTTTAAATTGTTTTTAATGTTTTCCGCAGTCGGCGTAACGGACTCTCCATCGGCTATTAAAAGGGTATTTACCTTGGAGAAGCGCCTTCCTTCCTGCCTTTTAAAAGATTCAATAATTTCCAGCGCATCGTTTACGCAGTAGTTAAGATCCGCTATGGCGGAATTGTTGTAATTATTTATTCCCACCGCCATAATCCAAAGTTCCGGCAGCGCATCCCTTGCCTGCTCTGCGGCTTCAAACACCGCGCTTATGCTTTTTCTTGCCTCGGCATAGCCGTTGGAAGCGCTTACCTCGATTATATTGCTGCCCGGGTCAAGGTTAAGGTTGACGGTAAAAGAAACTGTTTTGGAAGCGGAGCTTAACGCCGCCTGGGCAACCCTAAGGCCCCGCGCGCCCTGAATTTTTTGCAGTTCCTCATCCCCCAGGCGTCTTCCGTTAAGAAAGATTTTTATTGAAGAAAGGGGCCTGTTCTTATCGCTTATTTCCACCGCCAGGGTGAATTCGCGGGAATCTGTGGGCGGGGGCGTTTCCAGGGTAATGCCCCGTCCCGCTATGTTTTGCCGCAATGAAATATCCGGCGGAATAAAAGAGGCTGCATTTTGAACACCGCCGTTTCGTATCGCCGCCGTGTAAGCGCCCCGGTCGTTTTTTAATCCCAGGCTTACAATATTCGGTTTATAAAATAAAAACCGAAACTGCTCAATACCGTACACGGCATTATCGACCCGCACGTTAAGGTAACGGTCGCCGCCGGGGCTGGCGTTATAATAGCCGTCACTGTTGATAACAATCCATTCGCCGCCGGGATAGTTTATAAACCGGACAAGTTCCCTGCCGCTCTCTGCGTCCCAAAGCGC
>JAISQU010000273.1 GCA_031274005.1 Spirochaetales bacterium | reverse complement strand
AGGTAATTTGTAAGATTTGAGATAAAAACAGGAAATACCACGGTTTTTCCTTCTTTTTCTTCCCTTTTTCGACTTCGCGGTTTATATTCCGCATGCTTATTTGTGGGTCAAGTTTAGCCCGTGGACCGCGGTTATCTGAGGCGAAATATTCCGCGTTTCGGGATCCGGAGAAATAATAAAGCAATGCAGGAGCGGTTTATCCAGAATTTCCGCCAGGCGCTTTAAATGCCGCGCGTCCCGGGGGGAAACTTTTTCTACCATTTTTATTTCAATCCCTATATAGACATAAACTCCATAATTTACGCAAAAGTCGGATATTTAACGGGTCCGCGAACCGCGGGAACGTGAAACGCGGGGGCTGAAACCATCAAAATACTTCGCGCTCATCCGCGGGCAAATCTTTCACTGAGCCGGTTTTCCCTGCCGCGCGTAAAATGCCCAGAACGGACAGAAAAATTATAAGCTGGATGGCCGCGATAAGCCGGGGAAAGGCGGACAGGCCCGCCGACTGCATAAGGCTGCCTGTAAGCGGGGGAAAGACCATTCCCCCCAGGGATGTGGCTGCGACAAAAATTCCCGCGACGGCGCCGCTGACAATCCTGCGTTCTCCGGCAAGGGTAAACAGGAGGGGAACAACCGAGGCCTGAAAAACGCCGCAGAGGATAGTCGAAAGCCACAGGCCGCCGAGAGCCGGCGGGAAAAAGAGAAGACCCGAAAGCGAGAACACCGCGCCAAGAGAGGTAACAAAAAGAAGCCTCAGCGAACCAAAGCGCCCGACAAGATAGACGCCCAGAAGACGGCCACAGGTCATGGCCAGCCAGAACGCGGAGGTAAGAATGCCGGACAGGCCCTCGTCCGCAAGCCCCGAATGCAGAGCATAGCTGTACAGCCAGCCGGAAAATGAGGATTCAGCCGCGCCGGTAAGCATCAACGCCGCTGCAAAAAACGCGACAAGAAAAGCGGGGGCCTTTACAGGGGCGGCTTCATCTTTTGTAAAAGCTCCGGAGCTTTTCAGCGTCAGTGTGATACATCCGGTAAGGGCCGCCAGGCCCGCCATCAGCCGGAAAGCGGCGTAAACCGGCGCTCTGTAATACAGAAAAGCGGAAATGATAAGGGGCGAAATTATGGCCCCCGCACAGTAAGACAGGTGAAGCCCGTTCATATACGGGCCTACCCCGGCGCCGTGCAGCCGGATAATGCCCGTTTGGCCCGCTACTTCGGCAACCCCCATACCCAGGCCCAGAAAAAGGACGCTTCCGAAAAGCAGAAAAAGACTGTTTGCGAAGGGCAGGAGAGCAAGCATCGCGGCGATAAAAAGAAGGACAAAGCCCGTCAGCCTGTTGCCCCGCAGCCTGTCAATAACCCTGCCGCCGGCCAGAGACCCGCTCATATATCCTACGCGGTAGAAAATAAAAAGCATTCCTGTTGCGGCAATACTCGCGCCCGTGGACTCCGCGAAGCCAGGTATGGCGGGGCCCAGCGACCCCGCGGCGAGGCCGACTATGATAAAGGCGCAGTACAGAACAAGAGTCTGCGGCCTGTATGTCATAAATCAGAAATCCCGCGCAAGAAGAACAGATACCGAAGGAACAAGCTCGGCAAGACGGAACATTCTTTCTTCTTCCACAGCGGAAGCCGCTATGATAAAAGGAGCGGCGCCTGCCCGCACAAGGATTCCCGCCCCGCTGCGGGGTTCTTTCTGGCCGGAAAAAAGCCGCACGCGGCAGGAGACGCCGTCCAGCGAATAGAAAAAACTCCTGTTGCTGCCCGCGAGTTTTTCCGCGTTCAGGGGGAAAATCCTTTCAACCATGACGCGGGGCATAAGAAGGAGCCTGCCGCCCACCCGCGCGGGAAAGGCCGGATACTTCACCGTTTTGTCGGAAAAACTTACCGTAAAGGTCGCGCCTTTTCCCGGTTTTGTGTCGAGGGTGAGTTTCCCCCCCAGGCGGCCGATGACAAGATCGCGCACGACATCCAGCCCGACGCCGCGGCCCGAAACAGAAGACACCTGCTTGCGTGTGGAAAAACCGGGCCGGGTCAGAATTTTCAGAATCCCGGCTGTGTCTCCTGATTTCACATCAGGATTGCCGGCGGCCTCAAGTATTTCGCTCGCCCGTATACCCTCCCCGTCATCGGCAACGCGGATGGTGTAGGTTCCTTTTTTTATTTCAGCCTCAAGAATCACCCTTCCCCATTCCAGCTTTCCCGCGTCATTGCGTTTGTCCGGCGTTTCTATACCGTGGTCAACGGCGTTGCGTACCAGATGTGTCAGTATGCCGTTCACGGCGTCCCGCACAATGGGCAAAACCATGACATCGCCGCTTACGCGTACTTCCACTTCCAGAAGCTTTCCCAGCCGCGAAGCCACTTCGTTTGCCATCTCTCCCGCTTTCTCCATGATGAGGGCAAGGGACAGCCCGCTCTGCCTGCGAAGAATAATGGAAAGCGCCTTGGCCAGAAGCCTTCCCCGCGAATCCTTTGCGGGCCAGGCTGAAAGGCAGGCCGCGATAAAGGCGTACAGGGCAAGCTCATCCTGATACAGAAAAACGCTTTTCCGTTCCTCCCGCGTATAATCAGGAAGGCTCTCAGCGGGCTGTTCCCCGCCGGGCGCTTCCTCCTCTTCTTCGCCGGAGGCCGGGCCTATATGGCCGAAAGGAATTTCCGTTATCTCAAGGGAGATGACGCCGTCCACATCCAGAGCCTCTTCAAGGCTGTCCGATCCGCGGCTGGTAGTGGCGTACAGCGAAACCAAAAAATCCTTATCCTGTTTCAATATGTCCAGAGGCGGGGTTATACGGATAAGGCTCGCGCAGAGTTCCAGATTATTGACCAAAAGGTAAAGCCGGGGAAAAGGCATGGGTTCGCAGGAGTCGATTTCTACATCGATACGGTAAAAACGCTCCCCCCTGTACTGCGCCTCCTGAAGCATGGCCATTTCAAAATCATCGGAAGAAAACTCCACAGCCTCCGGCTCGGGCCGGCAGTCGTCGGGTTCGCCCAATTCCGCATTCAGGATGGCCAGGGTTTGCAGGAGGCAGCGGCACAGATCCTCAAGCAGGCCGGGAAGCTCTTCATCCCTGGGCTTTTTCCCGGCGTTCCGGGCCGCGGCGAGAATTTTTTCGATTTTCTCCGCCCTGTCCGCGATGTCGGTATAGCCCAGAAAAGCCGCCTCTGATTTCAGGGAATGAACATCCCGAAAGCAGCGGGCTGTTTCATTCGCCGAGGGGTCCGCCTTGGCCCAAGCCTGAGCGAAGGAGCGCAAAAAATCCTGTATCCTGTGCGCGTCATCACGGAAGAAAAGTTTCAGTTCTCTGTTTTTCGCTGCATCCATTTTAATTTTTTCCTTTTTGATCCCGCAAGGCAATCATCAACTGCACCTCACCCAGAGGCAGATTCAGCCTGTTCGCTATCAGGTCGGGGGAGATTCCCTTGCGGTGCAAATCCGCGATTTCGGCAGCGGATGGGGCCGCTTCCCCTCCTCCGGTTTCGGTTTCGTCCGGGAAGGGGCCGCGCCGAATTTTTGAATACACCTGCCCGGCCGTCTGCTCTCTTTCCGTCTCCCTGCGCAGAAGGAGGATTCTCTTATCCGCCGTCTGGAGTATTCTTTGCAGATCGCCCACCTTGCTTTCTATCAAAGTGATGTTTCTGTCGGTTATCCTGTTCAAATCCTGAATCATCTCCCCCACAAGGCGGCCCGCGTCAGTACGCAGGTTTTCAAGAAGTTTTTCCGCCTCCAGCCGCCTGTCAATGCGGTTTTTAAAATACAGGTACATGCATATCATAGCCAGGGCATTCAGGCCCAGTAAAAGCGCAAAACTCACAATATTTATCCTGTTATACTTTTATCCTGATATATCGATTTTCTTGCCCAAATACGCTTCTGTAAGAACTTCCTGCCGGGGCGTCTCTTCTTTGTCTTCTCCGCGCTTTTTGCCTGCGTCGGATTTTTTTCCCTGCTGCTGACGGCGGTTCTCGTCCTTCACATGCCGCACATCCTCGCCTTCGGTCTCGCGGGCGCCTGTTACTGAATGTTCCTGCTGTTCCGCGCGTTTTACAAGTTCGGCGCCCTGTACAAGCTGCGTATGAAGCTGGCCGTCCCTCTGTTCAGCCTGTTCCTTACCCAGCTGATTCAGCCGGGAAAAAAGCACCTGCATATCAATGGGTTGAATGGCCATTAAACCTTCCTTGTAACGTCCTCCGCGGATTCTTCGTACTTTGTCGGCTTGACCAGCTTGTTCTCCGCGATGAAAGTAATGTTTTTGAACTCGTTACGCACATCCAGGGGCTGAGCGTCCTTGATAATAATGCGCACTCCGGGGAAAACCGTACCGGAGGAGCTTACCTTGCCGCTGTATGTTAACTGCCCCAGATATTCCTTGATTCCATCTATTTGTTTGTTAACTTCCTTAACCTGAGCGCTAAGGTCTTCTTTGCGCGTGAGCAGTTCCGTGTAATACTGCTGTTTGTCATCGGGAAGTTTCGTTTTCTTTTTCAGAGCCTCCAGAGTGCCCAGGTTCAGGTTGACATCCTCAAGCTGTTTGTCCAGTTCCTGAAAGCGGGCGCTCAGCTTGTCCAGGTTTTCCTTGCTCTTGGGGTCATAGCCTACCTCAAGAATTGTCTCGCCGCCGGCAATGGACCCCAGGGCCTTTGCGTCAATTTCTTCAGCCGCCATGCAGTGCCCGCCCACTATACTGGCCCGCTTTCCCTTGCAGATAATTTTTCTGTTGGCGATAATGTGGGAGTTGATGATTCCGTCTGAAACCACAACGAGGTCTCCCGCCTCCACATCCGCGTTTTCTATGAACTTCGCCCACACCGACTTTCCCGATATGATTTTGCCCGAAGACTTTCCGGCAATGCCCTGATGAACGATGATATCCCCTTCCGCGTCAAGGGTACACTTTCCCACGGTACCCATAATCTCGATGTTCCCCGCCGCCTTGACGGAGAAACCGTCGTCCACACTGCCCTTGACCATGACCGTACCCAGAAAAAGAATGTTGCCGGTCTTCAGGTTAACATCCCCCTGAACGGTAAAAACAGGTTCCACATTGAGCTTCCCGCCCGTGATAACGACCTGCCCGTTAATATCCGCTATGGCCGATGAGCCGTCATCCGAAAGATGTACATTTTTGCCTATCTCAATGCGGGTATCCGCGCCGTCCCGTGCGGGAAGCATCTTGCCTGTTACCGTGCGGCCGCTTTCTCCGAACTCCGCGGGAATCTTGCGCGCAAGGATCTGACCCTCCACAACGTTCTGGATAAGATTCAGTTCTTTGAAATCAACCCTGCCGTTTTTCTCGCGCAGATTGATTTGGGAGTTATCCGTGGCAAAAGAGAACTGAACGCTTGCGTCTTTTCCGTTACGGGGCCGCGAACCTTCCGCGACGAGCTTTGCCACGCCGTACTCAGGCTCCTCCTCCATGTCGCGCACAGCCTCTTCAAGAATGCCGTCCACAACCCTGTTGGCCTGCAGAAAGCCCACCATCGCCGCAAAGTCAGGATCCGCGCCCCCCGGCCCGGGCGGATGCATAACAAAAAAAGCCTTCATTTCGTTATCGGTAATATCTACGGTCATCACCGGATCATTGCCGGGGTTGTAATCGTAATCGGCGATTTTCACATACTCATCGTCCGCCAGTTTAACGATTTTCGCCACAAGCGCGGAATCAAATGAATCGCGGTGGCGCAGCGCAATTTTGTCCAGGGCGTCCCTTTCGGTAACCTTTCGTCCTTTGCCCACAGGCGGGGACACTTTCAGGAAAACGCCGTCGCTTGTCCGCCGCACACAGGCCCTTCCGTCGCGGTCCTTTGAAATCTCTTCCATTTCATCGGGGGCCATATCATCCGGGGCGAACTCGTCTTTTTTATCCGGCTTCGTCGATTTATAGGCCTCAAGCACCCAGGGTTTCCGTTTGAATCCAAAAGTACCTTTGGCGCCGCGTTCCACAATTTCATACTCGATCTTCCGGAGAGCCAGACCCAGCTCTATGGCAGCCTGCTGCAGAGCCTCCTCAAGGGTATCTCCGGAGGCCCTGACCCTTTTGAGGCTCTTGTCCTCTTCGCACCGAACCTTCATAAAACTCTGAATCTGGTCAAGAGTTATCATAATTTACATAATACCCTTTTTAATGTTCGTCAGTTTTGCCCTCAGGCGCATAATCGCCTTGGTATGAAGCTGTGACACCCGCGATTCGGTAACTTCAAGAACTTTTCCGATTTCCTTAAGGGTGAGGTCTTCGTAATAGTACAAAACAAGAACCTTTTTTTCTTTATCCGGCAGCTCGTCAATGGTACGGATAATAACCTGTTTAATTTCTTCTTTTTCGACAATTGATTCGGGATTCATGCTGCGCGGCGACTCTATGCTGTCGCCTATGGAAACCTTGTCGTTATCCTCGCCGGTGTACCAAATATCGTTGAGCGAAAGAATAGATGTACTGGAAATTCTCAGCATCGTTTTCTCGAATTCCTTGACCGAAACTCCCATGGCGCCGGCAAGCTCCTTGTCGCTGGCGGAGCGGCCCAAAGATGATTCAAGATGCCGCAGAGTATCCTCGACCTCACGGCTTTTCTGCCGCACGGACCGGGGAACCCAATCAATGGAACGAAGCTCATCAAAAATAGCGCCTCTTATGCGGGTTACCGCGTATGTCTTGAACTTGACATGCTTGTCGGGATCAAATTTGTTTATGGCGTCAAACAAGCCGAAAACACCAAAACCCACAAGGTCGTCAAACTCCACATTGTGCGGCATGCTGACCGCAATTTTCCCCGCCACATATTTGACAAGAGGAGCGTATTGTTTGACAAAAGCGTCACGAATTGCGGAGTCTTTTGTTTTTTTGAACTTGCGCCACAATTCATCTTCGTTTTTTTCTTCGATAAGGCTATCCCCCACGATATTACCCCTCAGTATCGCGTTTGAGCACTGTCTGCAGGGCCTTTGCAAGCAGCGCAGGATTCTGGTCATCTGTTATCGCGGCAGCTTTTCCGCTCCCGCCGGAGGGTTTCGAAAAAATTCCGCTGTCCTCCTCGTTTTCCGCCGCGGCGAAACCGGCGTCCAGTTCGCCTACATCAGGAAGAACATCCAGGTCCCCCGCGTCTTCCTGGGGAAGAGGATCTTTCTCCCCGGTTTTCACTTCCTGCGCGGCGGCTGCGGGCGCCGTATCGGCCTCGGAATGAGGAAGCTCTTCGATTTCCTCAACCAGATCATCCGAATCTTCCTGCTGCTGCCCGCCCGCCGCTTCGGAAATACCGGCCTCAGCGGCAAACTCCTCATCGCCGGAGCGATCATGAGGATTAACTTCCGGTACCGTTATATCAACGCCTTCCCCGTTTTCCTCGCCGGCCGTGAACAGCTCAGGAAGGAAGCGGCGCAGAAAAACATCCGCCGCGAATCCCAATCCGCCGAAAGCAAGAGCGCCCAGAAAAGCCCGCAGGATCAGCGTACCAAAGCCAACTCCGCCTATGAGCCCGAACAACAAAGAAATACAAAACGCGAGTCCCGCAAAGAAAACACTGATTTTCCAGTTGTTCGTCATAGCCCTCCCATCTATAAGATTACGGAAAACACGGTTTTACGTCAAGGGCCAATTTGCAGAAGGGTGCACCCCTTTGCAGAATGCCCCGGCGCGGCCTTGTTTTCCCTTGTGTATTCCGGTATTTTTAGTGCATGGAAATAGTTATCTACGGCAACGAGGTTCTGCGCGGTGAGGCTGCGCCTGTGCGGGTTATCGATGAAGCGGCCGTGAACCTGGCCCATGATATGCTGGAAACCATGATCGCGGGAAAGGGCATAGGGCTTGCGGCGCCCCAGGTGGGAATCCTGAAAAGGCTTTTTGTCGTGCAGATACCCGACGACATTCCCCGCGTCTTTTTTAACCCCCGTATTGTTGAGCAGTCCGAAGAAACGGTAAAGTACGAAGAAGGCTGTATGAGCCTGCCGGGTATTTACGCCGATGTTGTGCGGCCTGCGGCTGTCCGCGTTCACGCCTGGAACGAAAAGGGCAAAGCCTTTACCTTTGACGCGGAAGATCTTCTGGCGCGGGTCATACAGCATGAGCTTGACCACCTGCGCGGCGTTATGTTTATCGATCACCTTTCAGAGCTCAAACGCAAGCGTATCCTGAAAGTGTGGGAAGAAAAATTCCGCGCGTGATGAGGAAGGTAACCCGTGAGGATTCTTTTTGCCGGAACCCCGGAGATTGCCGCGGTTTCGCTGCGCGCCGCCGCGGCTTCGCATACTGTTGCGGCTGTTCTGACAAATCCCGACAGGGCGGCGGGAAGGGGGCGCGGACTGCATGTTTCGCCGGTAAAGGCCGCCGCGCTGGAGCTGGGGCTGCCCGCCCTGCAGCCGGAAAAACTGGACGCGGCCTTTCGCGACGCGGCGCGCGGGCTAAAACCGGAGCTTCTTGTGTCGGTTGCCTACGGCAAAATTTTCGGCCCCCGCTTTCTTGAATGTTTTCCGCGGGGGGGGATCAATCTGCATCCGTCGCTTCTGCCGCGCTACAGGGGGCCGTCCCCCATTAACGCCGCCATTCTGAACGGAGACAGCGAAACGGGCATTACCATTCAGAGTCTGGCTTTGGAGATGGACGCGGGGGACATCATACTGCAGGAAAGGCTGTCCCTGACGGGGAAGGAAACGGCGGAAAGCCTGACGCGCAGCGCGGCGCAAAGGGGCGCGGTTCTTCTTGTTCAGGCTTTGGACCTTATCGCGGCCGGAAAAGAAAACCGCGTGGCCCAGGACCCCGCGGGCGTAACATACTGCGGCCTTCTGGACAGGGCGCAGGGGAAGATCGACTGGAAAAGCAGCGCGGCCCATATAGAAAGGATGACCCGCGCCTTTGACCCCTGGCCCGGCGCGTGGACAGGCTTTCAGGGCCTGTCTTTGCGGATTATAGCCGCCGGGACGCTGTCGGCGGGGGCCGCGGATTCAAACAACAAGGACGCGGACGGCGGATGCCCCGGCAAAGTTCTGGGAGTAGACACGCGGGAGGGAATTCTGATACAAACGGGGGATGGGATTCTCGCGGTTCGCGAACTGCAGCTTCAGTCAAAAAAAGCCATGGATTTTGCTTCCTTTCTGAATGGCGTACGGGAATTTACGGGAAGTGTTTTGGGAGATATTTAAGTGAGTTTTTTCCGGGATTCATTTACATCAAAGATCACAACTGCCGCGAAGGGCGTTTTTGTTTTCATATTCGGCGGCGGTGAGAGTGAGGAAAGCCGGTGGCTGCGCATCCTTATTCTTGTGGGCGCGCTGACGGTGGGCCTTCTTGTCGTTGCCGGCCTTTCCGCTTTTTTTCTGACCCTTCAGGGCGAAGAGCAGACAATGGTTCCCAATATCCGCGAAATGGATATTGTGGAGGCCATCATTGATTTGCAGGAAAAGAACCTTGTTCCTCACCTGCAGGTGCGCTACTCCTCCGACCCCTCGATGAAAGGAAAGGTTATCGATCAAAGGCCCGCGGCGGGAAGTTCGGTCAAAGCGGGCAAGCGCGTTACGCTTATAGTGAGTCAGGGTTCAATTGTCAATACGGTGGAAAATTTCGTGGGACGAAATCTCAATGATGTGCGCACGCATCTGCAAACCCTGTTTGCCACGTATGAACCCCTTTTGCGCATTCAGGAACCGGTAACCTACGTTTTTAACAAAGCTCCGGCGCAGACTATCCTCGAACAAAAACCGGAAGGAGGCGCGCCTCTGACGGGGCTGACAGACCTTGTATTGATCGTAAGCCGGGGGCCGGAGACCCCCTCCGTTAAACTTGCCAGCTATCTGGGAATCACTTTCCAGCAGGCGGTAACGCTTCTTGCCAGGAATAACGTGCCCTTTGTTTTTTCGGTGAGCGAAAGATCTCCGGGCCAGACTCCGGGCTTTGTTGTGAGCCAGACCCCCGCGCCGGGAACGGATGTGGGGCCGGATACCCGCCTTGAACTGCACATCGCCGCGCCCGAGAAAACATCGGGCAAGCTCGTCTTCGGCATGTTCCAGTGCTCGCTGCCGGCCTATCCGGTGTGGATAGACATGAAGCTTGAGGCCCAAAGTCCGGCGGGAGAACGGCGCGTCATTTTTACCATGAAGCATCCCGGCGGCCTCGTGTCTGTCCCGTACTCCGAAGAAGCCGGCTCGACCCTCATCCTTTCGGTTTTTAACAAAGAAGTCTACCGCGATACGGTTATCGCGAACTGAAGTTTTTGTAAACTTCTATTTGGAACTCCCCGGTTTTTTATAAAAACCTTTTGAACCGGAACGCCGTTGGTGTTATACTCTAAAGCGGAATGTTGTATCAACTTGAAAATACAATTCAAAAGTACGCATGGGGGTCTGCGTCACTGATGCCGGACTTTCTCGGACGGGAAAATCCCGAAAAGGAGCCCTGGGCGGAACTCTGGATGGGGGCGCATCCTAAAGCGCCTTCGCTCGCGCGGCCCGCCTCTTCCCGCGGGAAAGCCGCGCCCCTTGATGAGCTTATCGCCGCCGGCCCCGCCGCCTTTCTTGGCGGGAAAAATCTGAACGCCTTCGGAGCGCAGCTTCCTTTTTTGTTCAAACTTCTGGCGGCGGCTTCTCCCTTGTCCATACAGTGCCACCCTTCGCTGAACCAGGCCCGCGCGGGTTTTGAAAGGGAAAACCGCGCGGGCCTTGCCGCGGACTCGCCCGAACGGAACTACAGAGACGCGAACCACAAGCCGGAAATCATTCTCGCCGTAACGCCTTTCAGCGCCCTGCGCGGCCTGCGCCCGGTGCAGGAGATTGCCCATTTTTTTTCCGGTTTTCCTGTCCCCGAATTGCGCGAGCTTGCCCGGGGGCTTACGCGCGCGGACGCCGGTGAAAACATAAAAACCTTTCTCCGGTATCTTCTTTCCGCTCCGGCCCGGTCCGCCAAAAGCTGGATCGCCTCCCTGAAAGCGCAGAGCGGTTCCTGCGCCGCGGGAGAGAACCTGCCCGAGTACAGGGCGTTTGTGCGCCTTTCTGATTTTTATCCTGAGGATGCGGGCTGCCTTGCCCCTTTTTACCTGAATCTGGTACAGCTTGCGCCCGGCGAGGCTCTCTTTCTGGGGCCGGGGGAATTACACGCGTACCTTGAAGGGCTGGGCGTGGAGCTTATGGCAAACTCCGACAATGTGCTGCGCGCGGGGCTTACGCCGAAACATATCGATGTGCAGGAGCTTCTTGCGGTTGTAAGCTGCGCGGCGGCGAAGGCGGAAATTCTGCGCCCGGCCGGGACAGTTCGGGGGGGCTTTGTAGAGGAAGAGTATCCCCGCCGCGCGGAGGAGTTTACGCTGTCGGTATTGAGGCCAAAGGCCGGGGACTCAAACGCCCAGGCCGTCATTGAAACAGGCGGCCCGGAGATTCTTTTTTGCGGCGGCGGAGGGGCGCGCCTTACGTCGGGGTCGGCCGCGTGCAGGCTTGCCAAAGGCGAATCGGTTTTTGTTCCGGCCTCGGAAAAAAACTATACGTTAAGCGGCCGCTGCCTCGTGTACAGGGCGCGGGTTCCCTCGTGACGGTTTGGATAGACGCCGACTCCTGCCCCGTGCGGGTGCGGGAAATTGTCGCGCGGGCAGCCCGTTCGCGTGAGTTCCGCGCTGTTTTTGTTGCCAACCGCGGGATTCCCGTGCCAAAAAACGCCTTTGTGTCGGCTGTTATCGTAGAAAAAACCGAAGGCAGCGCCGACGAGTTTCTCTGCGCGCAGGCGGCCGGCGGCGACCTTGTCATAACCCGCGACATTCCTCTTGCGGCCCGGCTTGTCCGTCAGGGCGTGAGGGCCATCAACGACAGGGGCGACATTTTTACTCCCGAAACAATAAGCGAGCGCCTATCCCTGCGAAACTTCATGAAAGACCTCAGAGACTCCGGCCTGTATGCAAGCCCGGAAGGGAGCTTTGGCCCCAAAGAGGTTCAGCTTTTTTCCAACGCCTTTGATCGCGAACTAACGCGTCTGAAAGCAGGAGCTAACGTAGCGGGCGGCCTCCTCACTGCCGGCGAAAACGGGTCCGCCTTTGGCCCTCCAGCGTGAAAGCCCCGCCGCCGGGTCAAGCTCGTAATTTTCGTTTGTTATGCGGGTACTGAAAACCCCTCCGTCTGCGAAGCGGGCCGCGAAACCCAGTTTCGCCAGAAGCGCTATTCCCCCCGCGAGATCCCAGAGCTTCAGGTCGGCCTTGTACGCCAGATAGTGACCCAGCATCACATGTACCAGAGAAAAAACAGCCGACGCCGTGGCGTGAAGCACATTGCCCCCGCTGTACCCGCTTTCGCGCAGCGATCTTTGGGCTATGGCGATGGGCGTTTTTTCGTTCACCTCCGCAGGCCTGGGGGAAAAAAGCTCAAGGTCTGCCGGAGCGTTTGAAGCGGGCTGCGCCTTTGCGTGATACACCTCTGCGCCCTCGCTGACAAGAAGCTCCCCCTCCATGGGAAGGTACACCGCGCCCTCCTGTATATCCCCGCCGCGGGCAAGCCCTATGGAAATAGCCCACATGGGAAAGTGGTGAGCATAGGAGACCGTGCCGTCTATGGGGTCTACAATCCACGCCGTCCCGCCAAGCGCGTCCTGTATATAGCCTTCGCTGCGGCTGTCCAGGGTTTCCTCACCCAAAAGCCAGGAACCCTCTTCCGGCTTGTCGAGCGTTTCCGCCAGAGCGTTTTCGATTTCCCTGTCCGCCTGGGTGACGACGGTCGAATCCTTTTTGTAATCCAGCCGGGGAGAATCAAAATGTTTCAGCGCGATGGCCGCGCTTTGCCGCAGCAGCCGCGCCGCTGTTTCTTTTGTCCATATTATCATATATAGAGTGTACCACAGACGGGCGCTTCAGGCTATAAGGCCGGGAAATTTTCGTAAAATACCAGTGCGTCCAAAGGATTACGCCGGCCGTGCCTTTCCGCGGGCTGCGCGTCATCGGCGGGATAGCCCATAACCAGCAGGGCTACCGGCAGCAGTTTGTCAGGGATGGCAAACTCGCGGATAAGTTTTTCCGGGTCGAAATACATTACCCATGTCGTACCCAGCCCTATATCCGCTGCCTGCAGCATCATCTGCGTCGTTACGATACTCGCGTCCACCTGATCGCTCTTTGCCCCGTCGAAGGGCCGCGCCCAGCAGACTGTGGTATCCGCGCAGACAAGAAGCGCCGCGGGCGCGCCGAAGCGGCATTTTGTGCACAGGTCTATTTTTTTGAGCCCTTCCTCCCGCGTAATGACCAGAACGCGCTGGGGCTGCCTGTTCCCCGCCGTGGGAGCGCTGCGCGCGGCCTCAAGAACACGATCCAAGTCTTCTTTTTTTATCGGAGTATCTTTAAACTTGCGTACCGAATACCGCCGCGCGGCCAATAGGCTGAAATCCATAAACACATCCTTCATAGTCTCACGTTCTGGGCGATGGCAGGATTGAACTGCCGACTTCTTCCGTGTGAAGGAAGCACTCTCCCGCTGAGTTAATCGCCCAAACCAGCGCCCGATCGGAGTCGAACCGACGTCTTCAGCTTGGAAGGCTGAGGTAATAGCCGTTATACGACGGGCGCATTCCTATTGTTACACATTTTATACCGTAAAGAGCGCGGTTGTGTCAAGGTCACGGGTGCGCCAATTTTTTCCGTGCAAAATCACCGGAAACCCGTGGGGCGCAAGGGATAGCAGCGGAAATCCTTTTGGTCTGCCAAAAGATTGGAGCGGATAGCCCGGTTTTTTGCGGCGAAGCCGCAAAAAATGCGCTATGAAATGATGTCTTCCGGCGCGGCAGGCGCTTTATAAAAGCCATTCGCCCAGGTGAGTTTTTACGAAATCATCATCGCTCAGATGGGGATAGCTTGCGTAAATACGGTCCAGCGCGGCGCTTTGGCCGGGGGACAGGACCTGCGAAGGATTAAGGCACCATGTTCCGGCAAGAAGGCCCTGACGGCGCAGTACCTCGTGGATGCCCGGAATGCAGCCGGCGAAATTGTGGGCCGCGTCAAAGATGACGGCGTTTGCGTCGGTAAGCTGGACGCCAAGCGCGGGAAGGTCCTGGGGGATAGGCAGATTTTGTTCGGCAATGCCGCGGACGCGCTCAAAAAGCTGCGCCGCGCTGCGGGTCCATACGCTCCACTGTCCCAAAAGCCCTCCCTTTATGCGTACGCGTTTTTCCTTTCCGTCCGATACAATTCTGTATTCGGTCAGAAGGTCGCTCACAATTGAATCGTCGTTCCCCGTATACAGAACAAGGGCGTTTTCCCGCCCCGCGTCGCACACGGCCCGCACAACGTCAATGGTCCGGTAGCGGTTAAAAGGCGCTATTTTAATTCCTATGACGTTTTCCACGCAGGCCATTTCGCGCCAGAACCCGTAGCTCAGGACGCGGCCTCCCACCGAAGGCTGAAGATAAAAACCAAAAACCGGTATCGCCGCGGCGACTTCGCGCACATGGCCGATCATCACATCAACAGGGTCTTCGGCAAAATCCGCCATACTCAAAAGCCCCGCGTGAAAGCCGTTCTCACGAAGAAAAGAAGCCTCCCGCAGGGCCTGAGGCGTTCTTCCGCAAATTCCGCCGATTTTTATTATTTTTTTATTCCGCTTTGCCGCGTGTTCGTCTATGGTCTTGGACACCAGATCGAGGACAGGCCGAAAAAGGCCGTACTCGGGCCGGCGTATCTCAAACTGGGTTGTATGAACGCCGATGGCAATGCCTCCCGCTCCTGCGTCGATATAATACCGGACCAGGGCTTTTTGCCGTTTTTCGTCAAAGCGGCGCTTTTCATCCAGAGCCAGGGGAATGGCGGGGATTACCGTTCCGCCCATGATTTTATCGAAAATGTCCCGCGGCAGTTCCGTTTTGTTCATGTCTTATTCCTCCGCTATTCTGTAAAAAACTAATACCGGCCGTCGCGCGCCTCAAAGTGGGTGGGTTTGTTCAGGGAAGATCCGCCCGCCAGCATCCACTCGGCGGTAATATCTATAGCCTGAGTAAGGGTTACGCGGGGATACCCGAAAAGGGAGGCCGCTTTCGCGGCGTTTGTCAGCCACACCCTGTCCTGCTCCGTTCCGGTAAAGACAGGAGTTTTTCCAAATCTTAAACCGAACTCCCGCGCCGCCCAGCGGACAGAAACGGTTTCCGGCCCGCTGACATTCAGAATAGCCGGGGGGCTTGCGCAAAGTTCCAGCGCAAGAAGCGTTTGAGAGATAACATCACCCTGCCAGATACAGTTAAAGTTTCCTGTCGCAAGGTCTATGGTTTTGTCCGCCAAAACCTTGTCGGCAATATCCCGCAGAACCCCGTAGCGCGGCTCCACCGCGTAATTGAGCCGGAAAATGAGAACAGGCGTCCGGTATTTCTCACTGAAATAGTGAAAAACCCTTTCCCGCCCGAGACAGGACTGTGCGTAATCTCCCTGCGGATGAGGGGTATCGGTTTCGCTGCTTCCCCCGCCAAGGGGCGAGACAAAGTCATACACGCAGCCCGTGGAATAGGCAAGAATACGGCTTTGGCTGAAACGCCCGGCGATATACGCGGGCGCAAGAGTATTCATGGCCCAGGTAAGGCTCTCCGCGCCGCTTGTACCGAATTTTTTGCCCGCAAGAAAAATAACATTTTGCGCGTCAGGCAGTTTTTCCACCGCGGCCCTGTCCAGCAAATCGCAGGGGATGGTTTGCACGCCCGCGGCCTGCAGTTTTTCCCTGCCGCCTTTTTCGGAAAACCGCGCGGCGCCCATAATACGCTTTTTGACGCCGGCCTCCGCACAGGCCCGCGCGGCGGCTATTCCCAGTGTAAGGCCGATCTTCCCTGCAACGCCAAGAATAAGAATATCCCCCTCAAGCCTTTTCATAAGAGAGATAAGTTCAGCGGAAGGCCGCGACAACAATTCTTCCAGTTCGGTTTCAGTATGTATGGGGGTCATGAGGCGTAGGCCTGTTCAATAGCCCGCAGTTCGCGGTAGAGGATTTCGTTAACCGGCGTGGGGACGCCGTGCTTTTTGCCGTATTCCATGACGACCCGCGCGAACATCTCCACCTCGGTTTTTCGCCCGGCAAGAACATCCTGGCACATGGATGTATAGCCTTTGTCACCCAGAGCCTCTACTGTTTCGTACCAGCCGGCTATGTCCGCCTGCCCGAGGCTGATGCCTTCGGCAGCCGCGATGGCGATGACTTCAGCCATGGCGCTTTCAAGAAGTTCCCGCGCTTCGGGTATGCCCGGCGGCGAGAGCCTCTTGAAAGCTCCGTAGGAAAGCCGCAATACCGCGGAGACCTGGTTTACCCCCACGTTGACCATGAACTTAAACCAGAGCGTGCGCTTCATGTCCTGCGGATGATACTCAAAGGCAAGCCCCGCCCGCCCGAAGAACTCCGCAATGCTCCGGTCGCGCGGAGTGTCCTTTCCCTCCGCGTCCCCGAAATGAATAAGGCCGCGCAGGGAAAATGATGTTTGATTTCCTTTATGCTGGGCGTCCGTACCTATTATCATGGCGAGGGGCAGGCGCTGTCTGCCGTAGGCCCTGCCTATGATCTCTTCGCTGGAAATACCGTTCAGCAGGGAAACAATAATGGTGTCGCCGCCGACATAGGGTTTGATGTCGCTTATTATCCGCTGGAGGTGATGGTATTTCGAGGCAATGATGATGAGGTCGGCCGCTGCCGCCTCTTTTACCCCGGCGTCCGCAAGGGTAAAGTCGATCTTTTTGCCGTTTATCCAAAGCCCGTCCCGTCTGTAGCGTTCCAGGCGCTCGCCCCCCGCCAGAATAGAAATACACCGGGGATCGAAGCTGTGTATGGTTTCCGCAACCGTAAGCCCTATGGCGCCCGCCCCGGCAATCAAAACCGACTCGATTTTTTTCATTCGCGATTACCTGCCTGAACCTGAGTATTATAATAAATAGTATCACATAATGTAAAAAAGTGAAAATAGTATGGGGGCCGTGGGGTGCACCAATTTTTTCCGTGCAAAAACAGGGGAACCGTGGTATACTGAAGCATCTTCGGGAGGGGATTACCATGAAAAACAGCGAAAAAATAGCCGAAAAAGCGGCGGCAGCGGCC
>JAISQU010000184.1 GCA_031274005.1 Spirochaetales bacterium | reverse complement strand
GCAAGAGGCCTTATAAAACCCTTGGCGTATACAAAGGTCGAAGGGCCGAAATCCTTTTGGCACAGCCAAAAGATTGAAGCGGAAAGCCCGGTTTTTTGCGAAGCAAAAAAGGCGCACGGAAAAAATTGGTGCACCCATTCCCGGGGAGGGGATTTTTGCTTGTCAATGAGTTCGCGCCGATTTTTGTTGTACGCTGTTTCTCCTCACCCGTCCGGCCGAATCGCGCGCAGATCCCGCGCGTATTAAACACTTTGGCCCTGCTCCGATAAGATCGCCGCGCCCTGCCCGCATGAGGGCTTCGTATACAAGCCTGTAATTTTTGGGATTTTTGTACTGCATAAGCGCCCGCTGCATGGCTTTTTCATGATACGATTTTGGCACAAAGATTTTTTCCCCTGTGCGGGGGTCAATGCCTGTGTGGTACATGCAGGTCGATATGGTGCCCGGCGTGGGGTAAAAGTCCTGAACCTGTTCAGGGATAAAACGCCTGTCGCGAAAGTATTCGGCCAGCGCTACTGCCGCGGCAAGATCGCTGCCGGGGTGGCCGGAAATAAAATACGGCACAAGGTATTGTTTTTTTCCCAGGCGGGCGTTTATGGCTGTGTATTTTTTTTCAAATTGTGTGTATACGCCATGTTCGGGCTTCCCCATGGCGGCAAGGACTTTCCCCGCCACATGTTCGGGCGCAACCTTAAGCTGGCCGGAGACGTGATGTTCACACAACTCGTTGAAGAAAGTATCGTCCGCGTCCGCAAGAAGGTAATCAAACCGTATGCCCGAACGGATAAAAACTTTTTTGACCCCGGGCAGCCCGCGCAGTTCGCGCAAAGCCGCAAGATACTCCGAATGATCAGCGCGCAGATTTTTACAGGGCCGCGGAAAAAGACATTCCCTGTGGGCGCATGAACCGGCCGTCATCTGTTTGGCGCAGGCGGGGCCGCTGAAGTTCGCGGTGGGGCCGCCCAGGTCATGGATGTAGCCCTTAAAGTCCGGGTCGCGGGTAAGTTCCCGCGCTTCGCGGATAAGGGACTGCCGGCCGCGGCCCTGCACAATGCGGCCCTGATGAAAGCTCAGCGAGCAGAAAGAGCAGGAACCGAAACAGCCCCGGCAGCTTGTCAGGCTGAACTTTACTTCGGCTATTGCCGGCACGCCGCCTTCGGCCTTGTACATGGGGTGATACGCGCGGGCATAGGGCAGCTCGTAAACCCTGTCGAACTCTTCCCGCGAAAGGGTCGCCGCCGGGGGATTTTGAATAACGAAGCGGCGCAGCCTGCCTTCGCCGCAGCCCTCCGCGAGGGGCAGGCTCCTCAAAGGATCGGTATGGATGTACTGCGTTTTGAAGCTGTCCGCGAAGCTCGCGGGGTCTGCCGCGGCCTCCTCAAACGAAGGAAGAAGGATGCCGTTCCAGTCCTCGGGAAGCTCCGGCGACGCGTACACAGTACCGGGTATACCCCGCAGGTCCTCGGCCGCTTGGGCTTCCCGGCCGGCCGCGAGCCGCCTCGCGATTTCGCGCATCTGATGTTCCCCCATACCGTACACAAGAAGGTCGGCCTTTGCGTCAAGAAGAATTGACCGCCGCACCTTTTCGTCCCAATAATCGTAGTGAGACAGGCGGCGCAGCGACGCCTCAAGCCCGCCCAGAATTACCGGAACGCCCTTGTACGCCTCCCGCGCCCGCACCGAATACACAATGCACGCCCTGTCCGGCCGGCCCCCGCCTTTACCGCCGGGCGCATAAACATCCCCGCGCCGGGGTTTTCGGGCGGCGGTGTAGTTGGAAACCATGGAATCTATATTCCCGGCGGTAATGAGAAACGCCAGGCGCGGCCGGCCCAGACGCTTCCAGTCCGCGCAGCTGCGCCAGTCCGGCCGGGGAATAAGGCCCACCCTGTAGCCCTCGGCCTCAAGCAGCCGCGCGATAAGGGCGACCCCAAAGGAAGGATGGTCAACATACGCGTCCCCTGTTACACAGATAAAGTCGCACTGCCGCCAGCCTCTGGCGCGCATATCCTCCGCTGAAACCGGCAAAAAATCTTTCATGATGACATCACCGTATCACAAGGCGCGGCCCCGCGCAAGAATCTCCTTTTTGTGATACATTTCTGAATGATGAAAAAACGCGTTTTGCCTGTTTGCCTGGGAGCCGCGTTCGCCGCGGCCACTATTTTTCTATTGTGTCCGTTTTGGGCAGCCGCCGGCGGAAACACGAAAGAGACCGCCGCGCGGACTCAGCAAACCCTTGCCCCCGCTTCCATTCCCGACCCGCCGCCGGGGGAGGGGCTTCCCGGCGCGGAAGAAACCCTGGCCCTCGCGAAAGCGTACCCCGGCCGCATCGCGCAGAGGGCCTTCCGCGGCGGCGACTGGGCGCTGCGCATAGACGAAGACTGGTACGCCTGGGCCAACGGCAGGATGCTGCCCGAAGCGGAAAAAAACCGCTGGGACGAGTTTACCGGCCTCCGCTTCTATAAATACCCCCCCGGCCTTCCTCCCCTGGCCCGGCTTGATGAGCAGGCCAAAACACGGCTGCGGGAACGTCTGGCCGCGGACAGGGAAAGGCCCCCTGTGCGCAGCGAAATCTTTTTGTCCCGCCTTTTCGAAGCCGCAACGCGCGAACAGACCGAGGCCCGGCTTGTGCGCGTAAGCCTTATGGGTTTCTCCTTCCGCCTGCACAAAATGGCAGCGGAAAGCCTCGCGCTCGTCGACAAAGACCTGGCTGTTCTGGCGCGCACCGACGCGGAGGTCCGCCGTTTTTTTGAGGGCATAAGCCACATCGGCAGCTTTAACTGGCGGCCCATCGCGGGAACCGGCAGCCGCAGTTATCACAGTTACGGCCTGGCCCTGGACTTCATCGCGAAAAACTGGGGCGGCAAAGCATACTACTGGCGCAACATCATGAACTCGAATGAAAACTGGTTCGAACTGCCCTATGAAAAACGCTGGATGGCGCCCCTGCCGCTTGTGGAAGTTTTCGAAAAACACGGCTTCATCTGGGGCGGCAAGTGGCTGTATTTCGACACCGTCCACTTTGAATACCGCCCCGAACTTCTCGCGCTCCGCGTCCCGGACTAAAAAAAAATTACGGTTCGGAATCCGGGCGCATCCCCGCCACAGGCGGGGCCGGGCTATCCGCTTCAATCTTTTGGCTGAACCAAAAGGATTTCGGACTATAGCCTTTATATACGCCAAGGGCTTCCAGTGTTTTGCACGGAAAAAAATGTTGCCCCCCTGCCAGCCGGGCATCGGCGTTTACTTTTTTCGAGTCATCTATAGCGCATTTCTTGCGGCTTAGCCGCAAGAAACCGGGCTTTTCGGGGGTTCCGCCGCTGGCGCGGCCGCTTCGCGCCCCTTCAATC
>JAISQU010000132.1 GCA_031274005.1 Spirochaetales bacterium | reverse complement strand
ACAACTAAGCTGCATGAGGCAGGGGGATAGAAAAGTGGTAGAACGCCAACGGCTTTCACCGCACTTGCTTTGCAATTGCAATACATTCAGGCGGATTGTTGTTCAGCCGCAAGCGCGCTGGCGACCATCACCGCAATTTCCGCCCCGCCTGCGGCGGGCACGCTTTCACGGAAATGTGCGGAAGCGGTATAACCGCCACGGCAATTGCTGCGCAATTGCGTTGTAACCGGGAGCTTTGTGGACAAGCAAGAAGTGTACTGGTGACATTTACCACACATTTCCGGGGCGACTTCCCCCGCCGATGCGGGGGAAGTCGCCTTGACATCTCTCCCGCCTTTGACTACTTTTATATATTAGAGTCAGTTTCAGGATTAAACCATATTTTTTTGAAGACTGTGGGGCGCGAGCGGCCGGCTTGTGTAAAGACGCTTACAAACCGGACCTTGCCCACCCCGGTACGAAAAGGAGAGCATATGAAACGTATCGCGGTAATAGGGGCGGTTTTAGAAAAACCCCGGAACAGTCAGAAAGCCTTTAACGAAACAGTCGCTTCTTTCAAAGGCATAGTCAAGGGGCGCATGGGCATTCCCTTCGATGAAGAAGACATGGCGGTAATTGCTATAACCCTTGTGGGCGAACTTGACGAAATTAACGCCCTGACGGGGACGCTCGGTAATCTTCCCGGCGTAACGGTAAAAACCGCGGTGTCGGGCGAAACCGGAAATGCAGCGAAATGAACGCCGTCGTTGAACGTACGCAGGCGGCGTCCTCTCCTCCCTGCGGAGAAGCCCCGCGGTTCACAGAGGCGGAGCTCCTGCGTTTTATCACAACCGAAGACCCCGAAGAAACAGAAGAACTCTTCGCCGCGGCCAGGGCAGTCCGCGAAGCGCGCTACGGCAGGGCCGTGTATTTCCGCGGCCTTATTGAGTTTACTAACTATTGTAAAAACGACTGCCTCTATTGCGGCATCCGCTGTTCCAACCGCGCGCTGCGGCGTTACCGGCTTTCCTTTGAGGAAATTCTGCAATGTTGCCGCATGGGAAGGCTTTTGGGGTTTAGAACCTTTGTACTGCAGGGCGGGGAAGACCCGTACTTTACCGATGAGCGCGTCTGCGGCATTGTGCGGGCAATCCGCCGGGAATTCCCTGACTACGCCATTACCCTGTCCATAGGCGAACGCGGGCGGGAAAGCTACGAAGCCTTTTTCCGCGCGGGAGCCAACCGTTACCTTCTGCGCCATGAGACGGCAAACGACGAACATTACCGTAAACTCCACCCCGCGGGCATGAGCCTTGCGGAACGCAAACACTGCCTTTTCGTGCTGAAAGACATAGGCTTTCAGGTGGGGGCGGGCTGCATGACGGGCAGCCCGTTTCAGAGGCCCGAAGACCTTCTGGAGGATCTTCTGTTTCTCAGGGAGCTTGAACCTCACATGGTGGGCATAGGCCCCTTCATTCCCCACGCGGACACTCCCTTTGCCTCATATCCGGCGGGAACTGTGGCGCAGACCCTCAAAATGATCGCCCTGAGCAGGCTCCTCCTCCCCGGGGCGCTCATCCCCGCGACAACCGCTCTGGGAACCATTGACCCGCAGGGGCGCGAAAAAGCCTTCAGGGCCGGGGCCAATGTCGTTATGCCCAACCTCTCCCCGGTTGGAGTGCGGAAACTCTACTCCCTCTATGACAACAAAATCTGTACAGGCGACGAAGCCGCCGGATGCCTTTTGTGTATGCAGGACCGCATCCGCGGCAGCGGTTTTGAACCAAGCATGATTCGGGGAGATTTTATAGGATAGAGTCGGCGTACAGCCTGAAACTGACTCGCGGTACTACCTTAAAATTCGTGATAATCCTGAATCCGCGTGATGGTACGCAGTTTTGACATGGCCTTTTCCTGAATCTGGCGTACGCGTTCGCGGGTGATGCCCAGCATTTTGCCGGTTTCTTCGAGAGTAAAAGGGCCTTCGCCGTCAAGCCCGAAACGCAGCTGGATGATCTTTTTTTCGCGGTCGGAAAGCTGGCGGAGGACTTTTTCGAGGGTGCTCTGAAGCGTCATCTGGAAGACTTCTTCGAAGGGTTCGGTGGAAACCTCGTCTTTGATAAGGTCAGAGAGGCAGGTCATGTTGTCCCCGTCAACGGTGGAATCCAGCGATGTGGTTTCCTGCGAAAGTTTCATTATGTCCTTGACTTTGTTTGGAGGAATATTCATATAGTGCGAGAGTTCCTCGCTGTTGGGGTCGCGGCCGAGTTCCTGGGTCAGGTGTTTGGCGACAAAGTAGCATTTTTTGATGGTGTTGAGCATGTGGATGGGTATGCGGATGACGCGGCCCTTGTCCGCGAGACTTTTGATGATGGCCTGGCGGATCCACCACGTGCCGTAGGTGGAAAAACGGCAGCCTTTTGTATAATCAAACCTTTCGACTGCCTCAATAAGACCTATGTTGCCCTCGTCGATGAGGTCAAGCAGGGACAGACCGCGGTGCTGGTATTTTTTTGCGATGGAAACAACCAGACGCAGGTTTGAGTTTATCATCAGGTTCTTCTGCCGCCGCAGATCTTCTTCGAGTTTCTTCTCTTCTTTGCGGCTGCGGTTTCCCCTGGCGCCGAGCCGTGTACGCAGATCTTTTACCTTTTCGCCTATACGCTGTTCGTCTTCAACCGTCAAAAGAGGATGGACGGAAATCTGCTTCAGATACAGCGCCAGCGGGTCAGTATCGCCTGATTTGCGGATAGTACGGTTTGTTTCCCGGCGGACATTTTTTTTCTTTTGCATTTAAGATATTTTTCAATATACGGTAAACGTATATTATCCTGCTATAATATACCGCCAATTAAAAAGAAAGTCAATTTCTTTAATTAAAATTTCTCTCATTGAAATGTTTGGCGTCTTTAAGCAGGAATTATATACGAGGGGCCTCCTCCGGGCGGACGGGTTTACCATCTTTATAGACGATGAAGGACAGGCTCGCCTTTCCCTCGTAGGGGTTGATCCCCATGGTGGCGACTTTCTGCCCCTTGCGGATCGTGTCGCCGAAAGAAACCAGGATGTCGTCGTTACCCGCGTAAACATAGATGTATCCCTGCCCGGACTGAACAAAAACCACTTTGCCGAAGCCCCTGTACGGACCGACCCAGACGACTTTGCCGGAGGCTACGGCCAGTACCTCGTCGCCGGGTTTGCCTTCAAAGGAGAGTCCGGTGAGTTTACCGTCAAGGCTTTTCTTTACTCCGGGATGAGGCCAAAAGGTGTTCTCGTCCGCCGCCGGGACGCCGCGGGTTTCCTGCGGCAGGGGGCTTTCCGCGGGCGGCCGGGCCGAGGCTGTTGCGGAAGCGCTGGTCCTGGGCACGCTCAGAAGCTCGCCGGGTTTAATGAGACTGTCCGGAGTTATGTTGTTAAGCGTCAGGAGTACCGGCACATCGCAGTTAAATCTCCGCGCTATCCCATAGAGCGTATCGCCCTTTTGCACTTCATACATATCGGGGAGGATAAGCCGCGTTCCGGGCCGCAGTTTACCGGGATCCTCGATTTTGTTGACTCTCATGAGGGTCTCCGCTGAGGTCCCGTATCTGCGGGCGATACTGTAGAGGGTTTCGCCATCCCTGACGATATGGGTAATATCCTCGGCAATGCAGAGAAAGGGAACGCACAGAAGAATACAGGCGGCAAGAAAACGTGTCGGACCAAACATGATACTATCATTTTCGGCGAAGAAAGGAGCGGAATTTACCGTCAATTTGAAAAGCGAAATATTGCGGGCCTAATGCGTTTTCGGGTCTTCCCGAAAATCGGGAGAGCCGTCTTCGGCTCATATTTATTGGAAGTCCGGCAGGCTCCCGGGCTTAGCATTCAGTAATTCCAAATTTGAAAAAATTTGTCCTGCAATCCCCAAAAGCATTCAAATTGTCAGCAATTTGAATGCTTTTACCCATAAAAAACGCTTCCAGACAGCAATACCATATTTAGT
>JAISQU010000040.1 GCA_031274005.1 Spirochaetales bacterium | reverse complement strand
GAACTGGCGGGTGTAGGCGGAGAGGGTTTCTACGTAGCGGCGCTGGCCTTCGGCGTAGATTGTGTCAAAGGCGAGGGATGATTTGCCTGAGCCGGAGACGCCGGTTACAACGGTGAGTTTTCCCAGGGGGAGTTTTACCCTGAGGTTTTTCAGGTTGTTCTGGGCCGCGCCTTCTATAGTAATGAAGCCGTCGTTTGCGTTTTTTTTGGGAGGGGAGGGGAGTTTTTTCATGCTTGTGTCCGGGGAGAATGATACCGGGTTTTTTAAATGTCTGCAATAATACGTAATAGAGTGGGTGCACCCCCGTGTCCGTTTGCCAGCGCCGGGAATTTTTGCTATACTGCCGTTCAGGATTTATGGAAAAGATTTCACGCTATGAACTGATGACGACAAAACCTGTGGAGGCTCTTGTTTTGCGTCTGGCAGGCCCGAGCCTCGCGATTATGATGATTTCCGCCATGTACAATATGGCCGATACGTATTTTGTCGGTTCTCTGGGAACCAGCGCCACGGCTTCTTTGGGGATTGCCTTTTCTCTGATGGCCCTGATTCAGGCCGTGGGCTTTTTTTTCGGGCAGGGGGCGGGCAGTTTTATTGCGCGGGCCCTGGGCGCTCAGGACAGTGAGAACGCTTCGCGTATGGCGGCCACGGGTTTTTTTTCTTCTTTTTGCGCGGGCGCGCTTATCACGGCCGCGGGTCTTTTCTTTCTGACGCCTCTGTGCCGTTTTCTGGGAGCGACGCCGACCATTATGCCCTACGCGCAGCAGTACATGAGGTTTATTCTGCTGGGCGCGCCGTTTATGACCTCAAGCCTGACGCAGAATAATCTTCTGCGTTTTCAGGGGAGTTCGTTTTACGGCATGGCCGGGATGGTTTCGGGCGCTGTTTTGAATGTGGGGCTTGATCCGCTTTTTATTTTTGGCCTGAATATGGGGGTGAGCGGGGCGTCTCTGGCTACTATGCTGAGCCAGATAGTGAGCTGCGCCATTTTGTTTTTTGTAAGCTGCCGGCAGCAGGGAAACATCAGTATCCGTCTGAGGAATTTTTATCCGCACTGGACCTCTTACAGGGAAATGCTGCGCGGCGGCTTTCCGTCGCTGCTGCGGCAGGGGATTGCCAGCGTCGCCACGATTTTTCTGAACCGCGCCGCCGGCGGTTTCGGCGATGCGGTGATAGCGGCTGTTTCCATTGTGAACCGGGTGGTTCTGTTCGCGACATCGGCGCTTCTGGGTTTTGGGCAGGGCTTTCAGCCTGTGTGCGGATTCAATTACGGGGCAAAACATTACGACAGGGTGAAGAAGGCGTTCTGGTTTTGCATGAAACTGAGTTCTTCCCTGCTCGCGGTTCTTGCCGCGCTGGGTTTTATTTTTGCGCCTGATATTATCGCGCTGTTCCGGAAGGACGACCTGGAGGTTATCCGCATCGGGACTTTTGCGCTGCGGGTGTACTGTTTTCCTTTTCCGCTTTTGGGCTGGGTTATTCTGAATAACATGATGATGCAGACTACCGGCAAGGCCGTGTCGGCAAGTATTCTGGCTTTGGCCCGGCAGGGGCTGTTTCTTGTGCCGCTTGTGTTTCTGCTGGACCGCTGGCTGGGGGTTTTGGGCATACAGATCGCCATGCCTATTGCGGATTTTTGCACTTTTCTGTTGTCGGTGCCGCTGGGACTGAGGATTTTGCGCGGAATGCGGGAAAAGGCGGAGTGAGCCCGCGGTACGGGGGACTTGCAACCATTTGTCCGTTTTCGCCGTCATATATAGCAGAGTTATTCGGAAACTTTAGCTTCTGAACGACTCCGCTCTATCAACTTTGCGTATGTGCACGGTTCTTTTACAGATTCTGTAACTATGCTACATTGGCGGGAAAGGAGAAGGTTTTTATGGAAACAGCTTCACAGGCCGCTCAGGTACTTATTGCCATAATCCCTCTTGCGGGCATTGTCATGGGCAGCGTCATTATTTTTTTTTGGCTTTTGTGGAATCACAGGCGCAAAACCCTTATGATACGGCAGGGTATAAAATCCGACTTCGTCTTTGACATACAGACTTTCAGCCTTCTTGCAGGGCTTCTGAATCTTGGCGTGGGCTTTGTCCTTACGGTTTTCTTTCTGGTAAAGGAGGGCTTCGCCTATTCCCTTCTGGGCGGCCTTATCCCCCTGTCCGTAGGAATCAGCCTTACGGTATTTTATGTTTTCCGGCAAAAGATGTTCCGCAGGCGCTAACCTGTGACCGATGAAACGGGGAAAGATCCGGACCGGGAAATCATCGGCGAGATTCTTTCCGGAAAAAAACAGAGCTTTGCGGCTCTGGTACGGAAGTACCAAACCAGAGTCTATTCCCTGGGCTTGAGGTTTTTCAGAAACAGGGATGACGCCGGTGATTTTGCCCAGGAAGTTTTTATTAAGGTATTTGAAAGGCTGAGCACTTTCCGGGGCGAATCGCTTTTTTCCACATGGCTTATGAAAGTCGCCTACTACCACGGCATAAGCGTTCAGCGGTCAAAAAGAGATTCCGACAGCCTGCCTGAAGACTTTGATATTCCCTGCGCCGGTGAAACGCCGGAGCAGGCGCACATCAGAAAAGCCGCGGCCGGCGCGCTGAAACAAGCCGTGAAACTTTTGCCGGAACGCTACAGGATCTGCATCGATTTGTTTTTCTCCTTCGGGATGACGTATGAGGACGTAGCGCTGTCAACCGATATTCCCGTGGGAACGGTAAAGTCCCATGTTTTCCGGGCAAAACAGGCGCTGCGCGCGGCGCTGAAAAATTCCAGTGCGGAGGATTACGATTATGGAATGTGAAGATTTTATGAGGCTTTTTCTGGAGCTCGATAACAATGAGGCGCCGTCCGCCGCTCTGGCCGCCCACCTGGAAAGCTGCGCCCTCTGCGCTGCCCAGGCGAAGGGCCTGCAAGCCTTTATGAGATCCCGCGTCCTCTTTGCGGAGGTTCCGCCGGAAAAGGATATTAGCGCAGCCGTTATGGCCCGGATCAGCGGACCCGCCGCGAAAGAAAGTCCGCCTGAAACATGCCCCCTGTCAATGGGAAACTGGATAGGCGCGGGCCTTCTTTTGATTTTGGGAATGTTTTTGATACCTTTCAGCGCCATCCTGCCGGAGCTCAGTCAGATTACCCCGGGGCTTGGCCTTGCCCTGCCCCTTGCTCTGGGTTTAGCCGTAACTGTCTACGCGGCCTTTTTTATCGGGTCACACATGAAAAATTTCAGCCCCGGCCGCGTAGACGGGCGGCGGTCCGCTGCGGCAAGCCGCTTTCTGTGACTTTAAACCGCTGCTTTAACCTGCGGCGCACAGCAATTGTTTGTCCCGGCCGATGATAAACGCGGCAACCCGGCCGGCAAGATATTCCAGAATTCCGCTGTCAAGTTCTCTGGAGGCTTCGGAAACACGCCCGTTCCAAAAATCCATCTTTTCGAGAATTTTTTTCTCTTCGGCAAGGAAATCCCCGCCGGATTTTTGAAAACCCGCCGCGAATTCCAGATAATCACGGAAACCGCCGGTCAGGGCGTTCCAGTTTTTCGCCAGATTTTTTCTGTCGCTCACGCCGCGCAGTGAAAATGAGACAGCCTCTATAAGCCGGAAAAGCCCGCGGCGAAGCTCATCTGCGTCCGCCCTGCCGCAGGCGTAACGGTCTTCCCAGCGAAAAACAAAACGCGAAGAAAAAGCGTTCATCCGTTTTTTGAATTCCTCGAGCATTTTCAACTGTATGATGGGAATGTCCTTCAATTCGTTTCCCTGAATACGGTAGCATACAACATCGCCGGACGCGGCGGCGGTGTAGAAGGGGTCTGTCCCAAACAAAACGCCTTCTGCGCCCAGAAAATCCTTCGGTTCGAGCCGTCCCAGCGGCACATCGTCTATCATCAGGTCGGCGGCGCCCTCCACAAGAAGCAGAATATCGTTACCCGAAATTTTTGCGAGATCCGTCCCTTCGGGGTACTCCTCTTTTTTCATAATACGCGCGATGCGGTTCTGCACGGGGAACGAGAGCATTTCACCAAACAGTTTCGTTTGAAGAAGAAGCATACGGTTTTCATACAGATGCTTCAGCTCATCAAAAATCTTGAACTCCTGGTTGAAAGCCGCGAAAAGGATACTGGGAATCTCAAGAACACGAACCGGACTGACGGCCCTGAAGGTCAGGCTTGTCTTGCCGCCCCCCAGAAAAGAAGTATCCCCAATTAAAAAACCCTGGGCCAATTCATGGGAAATCCCCATGTTGGCGTTGACCGCCTCGGCGACGCCGGAAAGAAGCAGATAAATATTCTGGCTGGGCGTGCCCTTGCGCAGAATGATTGACCCCGGAGAGAACTCCTGCATAGGACAATCCAGAAATAAACGAATCAGATTCATCTCCACATCGGGAAAATATGTACGCAAAAGCGTGGCGGCGGTACGCATGGAAAAATCCTGCCGCGAAGGAATAAGAACATCGATTTGCCCGAAAGCAGTCGTCGAGCCTATCTCCTTCTCTTTAAGGGTGAAGTCCTGACTCGAATGGCTCATGATGATCTTGCGCGACTTGTCCTCCCGAAAATCAACCGTATTCCCGTGAATCGGCCCCTTGCCCGCGTCAATCTTTTTTAAATCAACCGGAATAAAAAGGGACTTGCGGATCTTGTCCCGCAGAGCCTTGCTGATGCCGTCCTTGCTAACCATTCCCTCCAGAACATCCAGAGACACAATATCCGCAAGATGCCCATAACTTTTGTACCCCCCCGCCCAGGGCGTTCTGAAATACAAAAAATTCGTCTCTACCGGATGCGCGGAAAAAACCGGCATTACCTCAAGCCCGCCGATGCGGTTCCATTCGTCAAACTTCAAATCGCAGATGGTAAAGTAGTCCGCGAAATTCTCCTCGCAGAGCGACATCAGGGCGCTGAACTTACGAATAATGGCGGATCTCACAAGCGGCGTCGCGTAATGGTTGATGCGGTGATCGGCGCGCAGCAGGGACGGAAGCCCCGCAAAGTGGTCATCATGGCAATGCGTATGGAAAATCCCGTCAATCTCGTTAACGCTGATCCCCAGGGCGGTCAGGCTGTCGAGAATCCCCGGACCCGCGTCAATCAAATAAATATGCCCCTGAAAAGTCAAAAGGCTGCCCATACAGGGATGGTCGGGATCCCAGCCGTCGCCCTCGCCGGTATGGATAATCGAAAAATATTCCGCCTTGACCGGGTAATAACCAAGAGTGTAGGGCTTCTGGTAGGACTCATTACGCCCAAGATTCAAATCAACCTCGCAGGTCTCCATCCCGTAGTGGAACGTATAGGTATTCAGCCCTGTGCGGGACAGCATAACGCCTCCCCCTATATCCACCGGCTCCTTTTCAATAATCAGGAAATCAAGAAGGTCTTCGGTCTCCAGGATGGCGCCATATGCGAACTTCATCTTCATCCGCATCATCTCTTGCGCCTCGGCCCTGCCCACGCCCGCGGCCATAATCTCATCCAGCGAAACCAGCCCGTAATTCCCCCGGTAAATATATCTGCTCTGGGCGGTAATCTGAGCCTTCGTTCCGATAAGAAGAGGCTTTCTGCCCGTATTATTCGGATGACCGGGAACAAGCAGCCCCTGTTTGTAAAACATGTGCAGCACGGGAAATTCCGCCAAATTGGAAAACCCGCCGTTCTGAATCGCCAAATCCGAAAGCAGAATGGCATTGGGGCCGGTCTCGTAAGTAACCCCGTTTTTTTCTTTTGTAATAATAATCCCGTTTTTCTTCAGATGCTTAACGGCGTCCCCCGGACAACCGCACAGAATCCGCAGGTCAACTTCGGGAATATCCATATAATAGGTACCTGTGGCGACCTTGATTTTTTCCATCCCCAGCAGTGTAATCTGAAATAAAGTTTTAGGCAATGTCTCCGCGCCGAGGGGCAGGATAAACGCATAGAAATGAAAATCTGAAAAAAACAGAGAAATTAACCACGGACGACACAGACAACACGGACAAAAGCGGAAATTTTGAACAGGGAGTATGTGTTTTCCGTGTGGT
>JAISQU010000318.1 GCA_031274005.1 Spirochaetales bacterium | reverse complement strand
CAATACCCCTGTCGCCATCCATAGCCATATCGCAGAGCAGCGCGCAGGTCTTGTCGTCAAAGCCCAGTTTCTGCCAGGCGCTGACCAGAGCGCAATAATGGAAGTCCACATTCAGATTTTCCTTGTCCGCGCTGATGGGATGCATATTAAAGGTTTTCTGCACAAGGTCTTTCAGAAAAACACCCTTGAATTCCTGACAGCTATCCGGATCGGCGCATTCCTTTTTTAACTTCTCCCCGTGTATGTGGCCGCAGCGTTTAATGGCGCGCCGGATAATCGGTTCAGCGTCAATTCCGGCCTTTACCATCTCATCATAGATAAGACCCATCCACGCAGCCCTGTGCTCAATCTGCGCCCGGTTGACCTCCGCGGCCATATCGGTTTTGTTCTCCGCGTTTTTAATAACAGACATACCTCATCCTCCTTCCCTTTTGGGATTTTTTTATATATAAAATAATACCACAGTGAAAGCTCAGCGAATAGTGAAAGCCACCGGTACCAAGAGCATAGTCGTTTACTTTTTTCAAGTCATCTATGGCGCATGATTGCCGGCCCCTGAAAGGGGCTGATGAACCCTTCACAGTTAAATTTTTGACTGCGTACTATTTAAGTAACCTGCTTCAAGCTAAAACCGATTGCCATATTGCACACGCGCCCGCGTCCTCCCCGCTACATATAGTGTTGTCGATATTCTGTCGACACTATGAAATTTTGCCTGAAAATATTTCTCCCACTGGTTTTTATAATTTTTAGGTGTTTTTTTGCGATTCTTGAGGGGAAAAACAGCCTGTTTTCCCGTAAATTCCCGCTTTACTTAACAAGTATATGTCGGTTTTAGCCAATAACCAAGAATGTAGACAGAATTTCTTTATCCGCTATTGCCGTTTTTCGGGTTTTAGTATATAATTATGGTAAAAGCTGGTTATAAGTGGTAAATCGAGATGCTTACAGGTGAATTTGGCGTTGCCATAGACGATAAGGGGCGGCTTTTGATTCCCGCCAAACTGCGCGCGCAGATTGCCGGCAGTGTCCTGTGGGCGACCAAGGGGCCTGACGATAATTTGTGGCTGTATACGCCCGAGCAATGGGAGGTGTTTTCGGGCAAGATTATGAGCAATATGTCTCCGTTCAGCGAAGAGGACAGGGAGACCTATCGCCACATTATAGCGCCTTCGCAGGAGCTGGAGATTGACAAGTTCGGACGGATTTTGATTCCGCCGTCCCTGAAGGCTTACGCGGGGCTAAAGAGGGAAGCCGTCGTCCTGGGGGTCATCAAGTTTATTGAGATCTGGGACGCTGAGATATATGCATCGCATAGAAATGAAAACAAGGAGAGGGGAGTTTTCAGGGAAAACCAGAAGAAACTGAAAGAACGGATTTTCTTCTAAAACTGGGAATTTTTAGAGGGTACGATGGAAATTGTTCACACATCAGTCATGGTAGAGGAGGCGCTGCGCTATCTGCGGCCGGATAAGGAGGACGCTCTTTTTCTGGACGGGACTCTGGGCGAGGGAGGCCATTGCGAGGCCATGCTTTCCTGTTTTCCGCGGCTTCGCGCTGTTGGGGTGGACGCGGACCCGGTCATTCTTGACCGGGCGCGCGAACGCCTTTTGCCTTTTGGCGACAGGTTCAGGGGGGTTAACGCGTGGTCGGATGATTTTTTGCGCGATTATCCCTTGAACGAACCGCCGGACCGCATTCTGCTGGATTTAGGAATCTCGGTGTTCCACTACAGCCGCTCCGGCCGGGGCTTCAGCTTTACTGCGGAGGAGCCTCTGGATATGAGGCTCTCGGATGAGGGAGGGGAGAGCGCCGCCGATATTCTTGCCTCCCGTGATGAAAAAACCCTCGCCGATATTTTCTTTACTCTGGGGGGGGAGCGCTACTCGCGGCGTATCGCGCGCGGGGTTGTGCGCCGCCGGGCGGAAAAACACATTGGAAGCGCGAAGGAATTCGCGGAAATTATCTGGAACGCCGTGCCCGCCTCGTACAGGCACGGAAGAATCCACCCGGCGACCCGCTCGTTCCAGGCCCTCAGAATAGCCGTTAATCGCGAACTGGAAAGGCTCGACAGGGTCTTGCCCCTGGCCCTGGATATTCTGCCCGGCGGCGGCAGGCTGGGGGTTATCGCGTTTCACTCGCTTGAGGACAGGCGGGTAAAGACTTTCTTTCGCGAAAAAAGCAGGGCCGGGGTTGTGAATCTTCTTACCCGCAAGGCTGCCAGGCCCGGCGAGGAGGAACGCCGCAGAAACAGTCCCTCCCGAAGCGCCCGTTTCCGCGCTGCGGAAAAACTCGCCGCCGGTTCGGGGCCCGGCAAAGGGGGCGCGCGGTGTCCGGAATGAAAAAACTCGCGATTATGGCGGCGGTTGCCCTTGTTCCGCTTTTGTTTGGCGCCAATGTCTGGCAGTCGTTCCGCTATTCATCTTTGAAGCGCGAGATTGCGCGGTTGGAGTCTGTTCAGCAGGAGCTTTTGGAGCAGAACAAGCGCAACATAGCGGGCATCTCGGTACTGGAATCCCCTCAGCGTATCGATACTCTGGGGCGGGAAGAACTGGGTCTGTCGCGCCCGGAGGCGGATGACTTTATAACGATTCGCCCGCCGCGGAGTATGGAGCGGGCCGATGAGTGAAAGGCTGTTTACCCTGGATGAGGCTGCCGCGATGAGCGGCGGGGAGGTCTTCCGCGCGGAGGGTTTTACCGGCGAGGAAATATTTTCCGTCGCGGCTGATTCGCGCGTTGCCGGCGCGGGAGCTTTGTTTGTGCCCTTAAAGGGCGAGAGGACGGACGGGCATGTACATATCGCGGAGGCTTTTGAGAGGGGCGCTCGTGTGTCTTTGACCGATAAAAGTTTTTGGGACGCCCACGGCGAACGCCTGCGCGCGCAGGCGGCGCGCCCGCGCTGCGCTTTTATTATTGTGGAATCTTCCCTGTCCGCGCTGCAAACCCTGGCCGCCCGCTATATGGAAGGACGCAGGGCTTTGCCCGTTTGTATCTCCGGCAGTAACGGCAAGACAACAACAAAGGAAATTACCGGGGCTATTTTGGCCCGGGAAGCGCCTTTTTTCATGAACAGGGGGAATCTGAACTCCGAAATCGGTCTTCCTCTTTCTGTTTTTGAGGTAAAAAACGACGCTGATTTCGCCGTTTTCGAGATGGGTATGAATCACGAAGGCGAAATGGATGTTCTTGTTAATATAGTAAAACCCCGGGCCGCCCTGATTACGAATATAGGAACGGCGCACATAGGCTTTTTGGGTTCGCCGCAGAACATCGCCGCGGAAAAGAAAAAGCTGTTTCTGGCTTTGCCGCCCAAAGAAAAGGCGTATGTCTACGAGGGGGAGCCTTTCCGGTCTTTTCTGAAAGAGGGGGTCGCGGCGGATGTTCTGCCCTTTGGCGAGACAAGCACGCCCGGTTTCGGCGGCTATGAGGATTTGGGGCTGGACGGCTACAGCCTTTGCCTGGGGGGAGAGACTGTGCGCTTCCCCCTTCCGGGGATTTACAACCTGCGTAACGCCCTGGGCGCGGTTTCCCTGTGCAGGGGGCTGGGGATTTCGGAAAAAGCGATACAGGCGGGCCTTGGGTCGGTAAAACCCCTTTTCGGGCGGGGTCAGATTTTTCGCGCGGATGTGACGGTGCTTCAGGACTGTTATAACGCGAACCCCCAGTCCATGCAGAGCGCCATTGATTTTCTCGGCGCTCTTGCCTGGCGCGGCCGTAAAATCGCGGTTTTGGGTTCAATGAAAGAGCTGGGAGCCTTCTCCGCACAAGAGCATAGAAATATAGGCGCGCGCGTTTTTGCAAGCGGTTTTAACGCGGCCTTCTTTTTTGGCGAGGAGATGCGGGAAGCCTTCGCTGTTCTGGAAGAAGAACGGTTTTCCGGGGTATTCCGCTGGTTCGCGGATTTTGACGGGCTGAAAAAAGCCGTTGTTTCTTTTGCCGCCGCAGGGGACATCGTTCTTGTCAAGGGTTCACGGAGTATGGAACTGGAACGAATGACCGAAGCTCTGGCGGGAAGACAGGGGGGCTGCGATGTTTAAAGAATTCCTTTTTCCGCTGGTAAAGTATTTTACGCCCTTTAATATTTTTCAATATATTACTTTTCGGGCGGCGTATGCCGCGGTGACGGCCCTGCTTCTTTCTTTTCTTATGGGTCCCTGGTTTATAAGGCAGCTGCGCATTTTGAAGGCGGGGCAGGCGATACGCGAAGACGGGCCGGAAACGCATCTGGTAAAATCCGGTACGCCGACCATGGGCGGCCTCATGATTCTTTTTGCCATTGTTGTGTCTGTCCTTCTGTGGCAGGACCTGCGCAATATGTACACCTGGATCCTTTTAATTGCCATTCTGGGCTTTGGCGCCGTGGGTTTCGCGGATGATCTTCTTAAGGTGATGCGAAAAAATTCACAGGGGCTCTCCGCGAAACTTAAACTGTTCGGGCAGATTTTTGTGGCTTCCGTTATAGCGGGCATTCTGTATGTTTACAAAACGCCGTACACCACGCTCTTGTATATTCCCATGTTCAAGGAAGCTGTTCTGGATATGGGCGTTCTGTGGATACCTTTCGCAATACTCCTGCAAGTGGGATTTTCCAACGCGGTCAACCTTGCCGACGGGCTGGACGGTCTTGCGACGGGGCTTGTTATTATGGTAGGCATCGCTTTCGCTGCCCTGTGCTATTTGTCGGGCCGCGCCGACTACGCCGACTATCTTCAGATTCCCCATCTGCCCGGCGCGGGGGAACTGGCCGTACTGTGCATGGCCTATGTGGGGGCGTCGGTAGGATTTTTATGGTACAATACCTATCCTAGTGAAATCATGATGGGCGATGTGGGCAGCCTGTCCCTGGGCGGGATTCTGGGGGTTTTGTCCCTGCTGGTAAAAAAAGAGCTTCTTCTTCTGATTATCGGGGGAGTGTTTGTTGTGGAGGCCGCCTCGGTAATGATTCAGGTCGTCTATTTCAAAATATCGGGGGGAAGGAGGGCGTTTTTGATGGCCCCCTTACACCATGATTGGGAGAAGCGGGGATTACCCGAGGTCCGGGTGGTGGTCCGCTTCTGGATTCTGGGCGGCCTGTTTTTAATTTTAGGCCTTTCCACTTTGAAGATACAATGATGCGTACACAATTTGTACCGGAGCGGACCGGCCGAAAATCCGCGGATATTATTCTTGTCTGCCTCATTATACTCCTGACGGGTATGGGTCTGGGAATTCTTTTTTCCGCTTCGTACTACAGGGCCTCTTCGGTGTTCGGCAATCCGTATTACTTTATCTACCGTCAGTGCATCTGGGCCGGTCTGGGCACGGCGGCGGCCTGCGCGCTTTCACGGATTTCCCTTGCTTTTCTGAACAGGATAACGCCGTATATTCTTTGCCTTTCCCTGCTGCTGATGGCTTTGTGTTTTGTTCCCGGCATTGCGCCGCAGATAATGGGCGCGCACAGGTGGATTATTATTTTCGGCTATTCAATCCAGCCCTCGGAGTTCGCCAAAATCGCCCTTGTTTTGTATCTTGCCCGCATGCTGCACAAAAAGCAGGAACGGCTGGGGGATTTCCTCAACACCTTCCTTCCCCTCGTGTTTGTTGTGGGGGGGCTGGGTGTTTTGACCTTCGCTCAGAATGATTTTTCCACAGCGGTTTTTCTTTTGTTTCTTGGCGTTTGCCTTTTCTTTATCGCGGATATAAAAATTCTCTATATAGGCGGCCTTACACTGCTGGCCGCTCTTGGCGGCGCGGCCCTGCTTATGACAAAGAGTCACAGGCTGGCGCGCATCATGAGTTTTCTGCATCCCGGAGCGGATCCCGCGGGAGCCGATTACCAGATTCTTGCCGCGACGGCGGCCCTACTGACGGGGGGGGTGTGGGGAACAGGCATAGGGCAGGGGACGCGCAAACTCGGCGGCCTGCCGGAAGCGCATTCTGATTTTATTTTCGCTGTTCTGGCGGAGGAGCTTGGTTTTCTGGGCGTCGCGGCCGTGATGGGGCTTTTTGTTTTGTTTGCCTGCAAGGGCTATATGATTGCCCGCGGCTGCGCGGGCAGCCGCTACGGTTTTTACCTTGCCTTCGGGGTTACCACCTGCGTTTTCACTCAGGCTTTGATAAATATGGCGGTTGTGGCGGGGCTTGTTCCTGCGACGGGGATTACCCTGCCGTTTTTTTCTTCCGGCGGGTCATCGCTTTTTGTTACTCTTCTTCTCTGCGGGCTTTTGGTAAATCTGTCCCGCTCGGACGGGCTTGCGGGAGCCGCCTATGACTGACATCGCCGCCGGCAGCCGCCGCGCCGCGGGACGCGGGGCCAGGCAGAACCGCCTTGTTCTGGCCGCTCTGGGGCTTATCCTGACTTTTCTTCTGGGCGAGGGTATATTTCACTTTCTTCTCGCCCCGAACATGCGCATAGAGAACATCATTATTGACAATGACACTCCCCTGCGCAGGGATGATCTTTTGTCCGCCGCGGGCCTTCGCGGGCAGCATTACTATTTTCGTGTAGATGTGGAGGCGGTCAAATCGCGCCTTGAAGCCCTGCCCGCGGTAAAGAGCGCCTGGGTGCGGAAGATTTTTCCCGGTTCCCTGCACATAGTTACCCGCGGCCGTCAGCCCGTGGCCGCCAGTTTTGCCGGCGGCGACAGGACTCTTGCCCTTGCTTTTGACGAGGACGGGGTCGTTTTCCTTACCGGCGCGGATGTTCCGGATACCGGGCTTCCGGTTCTGTCGGGAATACGCTTTGAGGGGCTTCACGCGGGGATGAGGCTGCCTGATATGCTCAAACCCTTATTGGCCGATATTGTGAAACTGGGCAAATCCTCGCCGGCCCTCTTGTCGGCCTTTTCCGAGATGAAGATTGTCAGAAAGGGGGATGAACAGTTCGAGGTTGTTCTGTATCCTGTGTACCATAGAGTGCCTGTGCGCATAGAGGGGGAGTTGAACGTGGAACGCTGTAAAGCTATTCTGATTGTTCTGGACGCCCTGCGGCAGGAGGGGATGCTGGGCAGGCTTGAGGAACTTGATTTCAGGGCGGAAGATATAATTTACCGGTATAAGGAGGGGTGATTTTGCCCTCGGACATTGTGATTACAGGATTGGACATTGGTACCACAAAGGTATGCGCCGTTATTGGGGAATTCGATGACGAGGGAAACCTCATTATAACCGGCCTGGGGACAAGTCCGTCCTTTGGTCTGCGCCGCGGAGTTGTTATTAACATCGAATCTACCCTCAAGTCCGTCACCGCGGCCATTGAGGCGGCGGAACTTATGTCGGGCCGGGAAGTCTCCGGCGTTTTTACCGGAATTGCCGGCAACCACATTGAGGGGACAAATTCCCGGGGAGTCGTGGCTGTTACGGGCAAGGACAAAGAGATAACTCAGGCTGATGTGGACAGGGTCATCGAGGCGGCGCGGGCGATGGCCATTCCCATGGACAGGGAGATTATCCACGTGATTCCCCAGGAGTTTGTTGTCGACGGTCAGGGCGGAATACGCAATCCCCTGGATATGATAGGCGTAAGGCTTGAGGCGGAGATCCACATCATCACAGGTTCTGTTACCTCGGCTCAGAATCTTGTAAAGTGCGTTAACCGCGCGGGTTTCCGGGTTGAGGATATTGTGCTTGAATCCCTTGCCGCGGCGCGGGCGGTTCTTTCAAAAGAAGAAAAAGAACTTGGATCGCTGTTTATCGACATGGGGGGCGGGACAACGGATATTCTGGTGTATATGGACGGTTCGCCCTATTACACAAGCGTTATACCCATAGGGGGCGCTCAGGTGACGGGGGACATCTCCATTATGCTCAAGACGCCGGTGGACTCGGCGGAGAAAATCAAGAGAGAAGCCGGCTGCTGTTACCCTGCTCTGGTAGAGAAAGGCCAGGATGTCATCATTCCCGGACTGGGGGGGCGGCCACCTTTGGCCCTGCCCAGGGGGGATTTATGCGCGATTATCCAGCCGCGCGCAGCCGAGATTTTTACTATGGCGCGCGATAAGATTGAGGCAAAGGGTTTTGCCGGAAAACTTTCAGGCGGAGTTGTTTTAACCGGCGGCGGCGCTCTTTTGCCCGGCGTTGTGGAACTGGCCCAGGACATCTTCGGGTCCGCCGCGCGTGTTGGTATTCCCGCGCGGCTTGGCGGGCTGGCCGGCGAGTTTCAGTCTCCGGATTATGCCTCCGCGGTGGGGCTTGTGATGTTCGGCGCCGAATACGCCCAGCCCGGCGCACAGGAGGCGGGCAGGGACAAGCCGCTTTCAGGCGGGATACTGACTTTTGTCCGAAAGTGGTTGAAAAATTTTTTTGAATGATATTTGCGGCCCGCTTTTGGCTGCCCGCGTATCTATAGTTTTTAGGGGGGGAGAACATGACATTCGAAATTTTGGATGACACAATAACGAGTCCTACGCGTATTAAAGTTATTGGTGTCGGCGGCGGCGGAAGCAACGCGGTAAACCGCATGATTGCCGCGGGGCTGCGGGGCGTACAATTTATCGCTGTTAATACGGATATGCAGAACCTTCAGACTTCCAACGCCCAGGATCGCATACAACTGGGCGCGAAACTCACAGGCGGCCTCGGCGCCGGCGGTATCCCTGAGGTGGGGGAGAAGGCTGCCCTTGAAGACAAGGAACGGATTCAGGAGTTTATTCAGGGCGCCGACATGATTTTCATTACCGCCGGTATGGGCGGCGGAACAGGTACGGGCGCCGCGCCTGTTATCGCGCAGGTAGCCAGGGATTTAAACATCCTTACCGTGGCTGTAGTAACAAAGCCCTTTTCTTTTGAAGGGAAAAAGCGGATGCAGTTTGCCGAAGAAGGAATTGATAAGCTGCGGGATGTGGTAGACACTCTTATTACAATACCGAATCAGAACCTGTTCAAGATTGTGGACCGCCGGACCCCCGTCAGGGAAGCTTTTTTGAAGGTCGATGATGTTTTGCGTCAGGGCGTTCAGGGTATCTCAGACCTGATAACCCGCACAGGCGACATCAATATTGATTTTGCCGATGTCAGAACGATTATGCGTGAGCAGGGCGACGCCCTCATGGGCATAGGCGTGGGGCATGGGGATAAGAGAGCCTTCGACGCCGCCTCGGCCGCCATTACCAACGAACTTCTGGAGTTTTCCGATATTACAGGCGCGAAGGGCCTTCTTATCTATGCTATAGGCGGGACCGACTTTTCCTTAATCGAGCTGGACGAAATTGCGCATATTATCAAAGAAAAAACATCAGAAGAGGCTACAATCATCGCGGGACTTTTTGTGGACGAAAATCTGGACGATGAAGTTCAGGTTACCGTTATAGCCACCGGCGCGCAAAAAGGCGATTCTTCCGATGAGGCGCAGACCGCCAGGTCCGCGCCGGGAGAAGAGGCCTCTCCTGATAAGGGCTACATCCCCCTGCATGTATGGGAAGAAAGAATCACCGGCAGGCACGCGAGCGGCGATCTTTTGTCGTCGGGGAATCTGGATATTCCGGCGATCCGCAGGTTCGGGCAGACTATGCCCGGAACTCAGTTGGGGAAATAAACAGGAATGAAAACGCTCCCGGCCGCCTCGTATTTGAAATCCTACGAAGAGTACCTGGTCGCGCAGAAAAATCTCGCGCCGCTGTCTGTTGAAACATATCTGCGGGAATTGGGGCTTTTTCTGGATTTCATCGGGACGAAGGGGTTCGCGCCGGAGAAGGTGGACGCCCCGCTTGTTTCTGCGTATCTTGAACTGCGGAGGGACAAAAGCGGCATTTCCGCGCGCTCTTCGGCCAAGGCCCAAAGCGCCCTGCGGGGATTTTACCGTTTTCTTGTGCGGGAAGGAAAATGCGCCGGCAACCCCGCCGCGGGGCTGAAAATGCCGAAGATCATCCGGCCTATACCGGAAGTTTTTTCGGAAAAAGACATAGACAGGATTCTGGACGCCGTCGATGTGTCGGCGCCCGGCGGCCTGCGCGACCGGTGCCTTTTTGAGGTGATTTATTCATCGGGTCTGAGGATTTCCGAGGCGGCCGCTCTTACCCTTGACCGTGTACACCTGAAAGAGGGTATTCTGCTTGTATCGGGGAAGGGGCGCAAAGAAAGGCTTGTTCCTGTGGGCGCGGAGGCGGACGCCTGGATGCGCCGTTATCTCGCGGAGGGCAGGCCCCTGCTCGCGGCAAAGAGGCCGACCCGGATTCGAAGCGCCGCCGAAGTTTTTCTGAACTACAGGGGTAATCCCCTGGGGCGCAAAGGTATATGGAAGCGTTTCAAGGAGCTTCTTGTAAAGGCAAACGCCCGCGGCAAGGTGCACGGCCTGCGGCATTCCTTTGCGACGCATCTTTTGAAAGGAGGAGCAAATCTCCGGGCTGTGCAGGAACTTCTGGGACACGCGGATATTTCCACGACCCAGATTTATACCCATGTGGATCAGAGCGCGCTTGCGGCCGCCCACCGGAGGTTCCATCCGCGGGGAGCGGGGGGAGAGGAATGAAGATGAACCGTATGAAAAAAAATATGATTCTCCTTGGCTGCGCCCTGGCGCTGGCTTCCTGCTCCAGGGAAAATGAGCAAATAGCCGCAAGGGTACTTGAACTGGAATCCCCTTCATACGAAGCGCAGCCCGGCGCGGAGGCCCGCATCGCGGAACTGGAAAAAGATGTGGCGGAATACAAAAAGATAGTAGAAGAAAAAGTCAATGCCGCGGATACTCTCGGCTCATATTATAAGATGCTCGCCCTTGCCTACCTTGATAAATCCATGTACGGCAAGGCTCTGGAGGCTCTTGAAGAGGCGATTCGTATTCATCCTGAACAGCACGGGCTTTTTATCTACAGGGCGATCTCGGCGGCCCGGCTCGCGAAGGCTCTGCGGGACGAGGCGGAAAGAATGCGTTACATGCAGAGCGCAGAAGAATCATATCTGCGGGCCATTGCCCTGGAACCTGGTTCGAGCCAGGCTCTTTACGGTCTGGCGATACTCTATACCTACGAGCTTGACCAGCCGGAAAACGCCCTGCCCCTGGTGGAAAAGCTCCTGAGAAAAGAGAGCCGGAATGTCGACGCCATGTTTCTTCTTGCCGCGACTCATTACCGTATGGGGAATATGGAAGCGGCGCTGGAAACCTACGATAAAATCATAGCTACCTCCAACGCGGGGACGCGCAGGGACGAGGCGAAGAAAAACAAAGAGCGCATTCTTGAGGAGGCGATGTTTTGACAAACGATGTGCTTCTGCTGGCGATACATCTGGTTCCCGGTCTGCGCTGGAACGAGAAACTGACGCTTTTGGAACAGGCCGCCGATGAGGCGGGTTTCCTTAGCCTGTCGCCGGCCGGCGTTGAGCGCATGGCGGGCCGCCCTTTGCGCAATCAGGACTGGAAACCCTCGGAGCTTGTCAGCCGGGCCGGGGTGATAATGAGGAGCGTCCTCGCGCGGAAGATCAGGCTGCTCGGTTACCATGACCCGGCTTATCCGCCGCAGCTGCGGGAGATATATGACCCGCCCTTCCTCCTTTTTTGCCGGGGAGAAATCCCCGTATGGGACTGCGCCTCCGTCGCGATTGTGGGTACCCGTTACCCTTCCGGCGGCGGCCGGCGCGCGGCCTGGCAGTTGGCGGCGCAGGCCGCGGAACAGGGCCTGATCGTTGTCTCCGGCCTCGCTCGGGGGATAGACGGCGAGGCCCACAGGGGCTGCCTCGAAGTAGGCGGCAGAACCCTGGCTGTTCTGGGAAACGGGGCGGATATGGTGTTCCCCTCTTCCCACAAGGCCCTGGCTTCCCGTATTCTGGATTCCGGCGGGCTTATTATGACGGAGTACGCTCCGGGGGCGGGCGTGCGCAAGTATTTTTTTCCGGGCCGCAACAGGATTATCAGCGGGCTTTCCCGCGCCGTTATTGTGGCCGAAGCGCCCGCGAAATCCGGCGCGCTCATTACAGCCTCTTACGCCCTTGAGCAGGGCCGCGACCTGTATGTCCACGCTCTGGGTTTAAACGGCGCGAGCGGCGAGGGAACCCGGAAACTTGCCGAAGAAGGCGCCCCTGTGGTGAATTGCATAGACGATATTATCCATGACTGGGGCGGACGGCCCGCCGCCGCGCCCGCGCGCATGCACAGGATTGCCGAACAAAGCAGTCCGGGAAAAAATCTGGCGCTTTTTCTTGAAGAAGAGCTGGCGGGAAACCTGACCCGTCATCAGGGAAATTATTTTAGGAGAACTCATGATGGCTGAAAAAAAGCCCCATACCCTGCTTATTGTTGAATCTCCCGCAAAGGCCAAGACAATCGAAAAGTATCTTGGTCCGGGCTATACCGTCATGGCGTCCATAGGCCATCTTATTGATCTGCCCAAATCGCGCATAGCGATTGATGTGGAGCATAACTTTGAACCGGAATACATTACCGTCCGGGGCAAGGCGAAAATTCTGAAAGACCTGCAAAGCACGGCAAAGAAGGCGGGGCACGTGCTTCTTGCCTCTGATAATGACCGCGAGGGTGAGGCTATTTCCTACCATCTGCAAAACGCCCTGCTGAAGAAAAATCCCAAACTCGAAATAAAGAGAATTGTCTTTAACGAAATCACTCCCACGGCTATCCGCGATGCGGTGGCCCACCCTGGAACCATCGCCATGGAAAAAGTTAACGCCCAAAAGGCGCGGCGGGTTCTGGACCGCATCGTAGGCTACAACCTATCGCCGGTTTTGTGGGAGAAAGTCAAAAACGGATTGTCCGCCGGCCGCGTGCAGAGCGTGGCCCTGCGCCTTATCTGCGAGCGGGAAAAAGAAGTGGAGTCCTTCATCCCTGAAGAGTACTGGACTCTCGCCGTTGAGCTTCTCAAGGGAAAGTCCCATTTTACGGCCCAGATGATCCGCGCGGGCGTCAAAAAGGCCGAGGCGGAAGCGGGCGGGGAAGACGGGCCTGCGGACAGGTCGGATATGAAATCCCGCGCCGATATACAGAATCTTATGCAGAGGCTGGAGAACGAGGTTTTTACCGTTACGGATATACGGGAAACCGAAAAGAGCCTGCGGCCCCGGCCTCCTTTTACCACCTCACAGTTGCAGCAGACGGCGGCGAACCGTCTGGGTTTTACTTCGCGGAAAACCATGTCCATAGCCCAGCAGCTCTACGAAGGAGTCGCCATAGGCGCGAACCGCATCGGCCTTATCACCTATATGCGGACCGACTCTACGCGTATCTCAGCCCTTGCCCTGGAGGAGGTGCGCAAGTTCATAGGCGAGAGGTATCCCGGCAGCCTGCCCGCCGAACCGAACAGCTACAGCATGGGAAAAAGCGCGCAGGACGCCCACGAAGCGATACGGCCCACAATAGTTACCTATACGCCGGAATCGGTGAAGGCGCACCTGACAAAAGACCAGGAACGCCTGTACGCGATTATCTGGGAAAGGTTTGTTTCTTCGCAGATGACCAGCGCGAAGACGCAAACCGTATCCGTCGATATTACAGCCGGCGATGTCCTGTTTCGTGTTTCCTCTACAAGGACAATCGAAAAAGGTTTTCAGGCCGCGCTGGATGTGCTTGCATCAAAAGAATCGGGTAAAAAGCTGCCGGCCCTGAAAGTAGGCGAAATTCTCACGCGGGAAAAGTTTCTGCCGGAACAGCACTTTACCACGGGGCCGGCCCGTTACACAGACGCGACAATAGTCAAGACCCTTGAAGAAAAGGGCATAGGGCGGCCCTCCACATACGCTTCGACAATTTCCGTTCTGATTGAGCGTTATTATGTGGAGCGCAGGAGCCGCCAGCTTATCCCCACACAGTTGGGTAGAACGATTTACGATCTTCTTATTAACTCCTTTCCCGACATACTTGATGTCAATTTTACGGCGGGCATGGAATCCATGCTGGACAGGGTCGAAAGCGAGGGAGAAGACTGGGTTGGAATGATCCGCCTGTTTTACGGGCCTTTCAAACAAAAGGTCGAGCACGTAAGCGAAACCCTCCAGTCCATCAAGGGCGTCATGGACGAACCCACGGAGTTCGTCTGCGAGAAATGCGGCCGCCAAATGATCAAAAAACTGGGCCGCTTCGGGTTTTTCCTTGCCTGTTCGGGTTTTCCCGAATGCAGGAATACAAAATCCATTCCCCTGGCCGATTGCCCCAAGCCGGGCTGCGGCGGAAAAATCGTCGCGCGGCGCAAACAGAAGGGCAGGGGCAAGGAGTTTTACGGCTGTACGAATTACCCCGAATGCGACTTTATCAGCCACTTTAAACCCACCTCGTCCACCTGCCCGAAATGCGGCTGGTTTCTGGTGGAAAAAAGCGACAAGAAGCGCGGCGCATACAAGGCGTGCATCAATAAGGACTGCGACTATCTGCATACCGCCGCGGACGATGAAGAGGCTGTGGAAGAGGCCGGCCGGAAAAGTGAGGGCGCATGGACCTGAGGAGTTTTGCCCGGGAATATCTTGATTATCTGGCAAAGGTGCGGTTTCTGTCCGCGGCGACGGTAAGGGCCTATACGCGGGATATTTCCTCGTTTACGGACTGGATAGAAGAAGAAAAACTCGCGGCGGCCTCGCTCTCGGCCGCAGAGGTGAGGGGCTATATGACCTGTCTCTCGCGGCGGCGCTGTTGCGGGGGGCGGTATTCGAGGTGCTGACGCTTGCCGCGCCCGTGCTGATAACGGCGCTCGCGGTCGGCCTGGTGTCCGCCATCCTGCAGGCGGCCACGCAGATACAGGAGCAGACGCTGACCTTCGTGCCGAA
>JAISQU010000285.1 GCA_031274005.1 Spirochaetales bacterium | reverse complement strand
CCCTGGGCCGCGCCAGGGATTGCAGCGTAAATCCTTTTGGCACAGCCAAAAGATTGAAGCGGAAAGCCCGGTTTTTTGCGAAGCAAAAAAGGCGCACGGAAAAAATTGGTGCACCCCTTTCGGAAGGGCGCTATTGTCAACCACAGGACGGACAGGTATAGTGTGCCATTATGCCGGAAAAACCCCTCAAAATACTGGCTTACACCCGCCGGAAAGACGAAGCGGTGTTTTTTGAAAAATTCAGCAGGCAGTACGGCGTCGATGTGACCGAACGGGAGGAGATACCCACGGAACAGACCGCGGCCCTGGCGGAAGGCTGCCCCGCGCTCAGCATTATCACGACGCCGATGAACGCCCGTGTCCTTACAGCCCTGTACGACAGGGGCGTGCGGTTTATCTCGACCCGCAGTATTGGCTACGACCACATAGATGTAAAAACTGCGAAAGAGCTTGGCATACGCATAGGCAATGTCAGCTACGCGCCGGACGCCGTGTCGAATTACGCGGTTATGTTTATTTTGATGGCGATACGCAATATCAAAAATATCGCGCGGCTGGCCCTGGCCCAGGATTATTCCATTCAGAGCGGCTTTGTGCAGGGCAGAATTCTGCAAAACCTCACGGTAGGCATTGCCGGTACGGGCCGCATAGGGCGGCGGGTTATCGACCATTTGAGCGGTTTCGGCTGCGAAATTCTTGCCTATGACAAGTACGAGGATGAGTATCTGCGCCGCCGCGTAAACTACGTAAGCTGGGACGAAATGTGCGCCCGCTGCGATGTTATTTCGCTGCACATGCCGGCGGCGCGGGACAACATCCATATTGTGAACGCCGCGTCGCTGGCCAGGATGAAGGACGGGGTGGTCATTATCAATACGGCGCGCGGGGCGCTTATCGATACGGCGGCGTTTATGGACGCGGTGGAAAGCGGCAAGGTGGGAGCGGCGGCCCTGGATGTTGTGGAGGAAGAAGGCTGCCTCTATTACAATAACCTGCGGGGCAGAGTTCTGCCCAACCGCGACATAGCGATTCTAAAGTCCTACCCCAACGTGATTCTGACCCCCCACACGGCTTTCTATACCGACCAGTCTATAAGCGACATGGTGGAAAACTCCATCAAAAGCTGCCTGGCCTTTCTGCGGGGCGAAGAAAACCCCTGGGAAATAGTTTAAAAAGCGGGAAATGGGGCGCAGCGTTTTTTGTTGTTTATTCGGGGCAGAACTGGCTTTTTAAGGCGGCGGCTGCTTTGGCTACTTCTACCATTACTGCGGCAAAAGCATCCATGGACCAATCCACTAAAGAAAATGAATACCGCACACAATAGTTATCTTCCGCTTTTACAAGAGCGCCGCAGTTATATTGAATAGCAAACCTCAGCAGCTCATTGAGTTTTTCGTCCGGGACATTTCCTATTGCGCTGATACAATCCGCCCATGTATCGCCACCGCCTAAGCCCTTGAAGATAATTACGGGGTAACCTTGCCCCTCCGCCACATTAATAGTAATAACGTATTGACCGTCCCCTATTTTTGTCAGGGTGTTTGCTAATACGCCGCTTTCAAATTCATTCCATGTTGCCATTGTTATTTTCCTTTGCGTTTCGGCCTTTGTGCCACGCCCGCCGGCAAAAATTGGTAGTAGACCCTACAGATAGTTTCCTATCAAACGACAGATTTTCACCGTCCCATTCACGGGCGCCATTGCGGAACAGTGCTTAGAAATTCCTCCATTCCTTTTTCAACTATTTCACCAACATCCCGTACTAATTCCGGAGGCAACTTGAGATGCAATGTGTAATTAATGTGGCTAACGGTAGTTCTGCCAATGTAATACTGCATAGATAGAGTATCTCCCCTGGGTGTTTTTCCCTCCCAGTTGAAAATAGTGCTTTGGCTTCTTACATTGCCGATTGTTCGGCTTTTCATTGCGTCCATCTCAAATTCCCAAGGGATTCCCTTCGCCGTCATCGCTGCAAAGGTTAGATCATATACCCGCTGAAGGGCATCTTTATCATAATCAAAATTAGAATAGGAGAACCTATATGAAACATCCGTTCCCAGTTCAATAAGCTCCTGCTTCGCCGCCTCATCGCCTGCGGCGGCCCGGGTTTCGAGGTCTTTTCTGTGTTTTTGCCGTTCTTCTTCTTGCTGTTGTTCAAGTTTGCGCTTGTTTTCCTTGACTCTGTTTTTTACAACAACAACCGCAATCGCGATTAGGATCACCAAAATAATTATCCAAAACATATAAAACTCCTTTTTCCCACCGTTCCCGCGGCGATTCATGTGTTAGTGCAGGGGTGGTCGGCACCCCTGCACTGCCTTACCTGAGGAAAAGACTCATATCGCTCCCTCGTAGAGCAGAGCTTCTTCAAGGCTTTTTCCCCGGAGCGCCGTAATTTCGCCCCTGGAGTCGTACCAATCAGAACCGCGCTGTCTCAGCTTGTTTCTGGTGTAATTTCCATCAACAAACACTTCACCGTCCAGGTCAATTTTGACCTTCTTGCCACGGACATTGTATTCTGCCGCCATAATAACCTCCTTTGTAAAAGATAGTAATCAAGCATCCAACGGATACTGCTTTTTTCTATATGCGTCCTATGTATTCTCCCAGGCGGCCAATTTCGCTAAAGGCGGAGGGATCAATTTCTTTAGCGAGCCTCTTTTCAATAGAGCGCATCCTGAAAAAGGCTTTAAGCCTTTTGACCAGTTTGATAACGAACCAAACCGGTGAAATAATCAAGGAAAGCACCAGGGAAAAAAGGACCGATCCGATTTTAGATTCGCCTTCTGATGGATGTTTGAACGTATACCATAACAGGTCAAAGTTGCTTTTGCATGTACCGAAAAAACCCGCAAAAAAGAAAGGCAACGCGGTACCCTTCATAAGAAGGTTTCCGATAATGGCGCCAATTACCGCCCCGGCGGCCATAAAAATGAAATCGCCGGTCAATTGCTTTTTGCCCTCCTGGAGTAACACCAAAGAGAGCAGATTGGGGGCAAGATTTAATCCGCCACTCCAATTAGCCCGCTGCTTTTGCGTAATAGCAATTATTTTTTTCGCTGTCTCCTTTGCCGTGGAAGTCTCTCCCACGTCCATCTTTGAGACTGCTTCCCAATCCGCGTTGGCGGCGTCATAGTCGCCTTTGGATGCATAGGTAATACCGCGGTATATATAAACATGGCCGTTGCTGGTGATGTCTACGCCTTCGGTTTTATAGCCCTCATAGAGGCGTATTGCCTCATTGAAATCCGCGATGGCTTTGTCATAGTCGCCTTTGTGCAGATATGTCTGGCCCCGGGATTCATAATACCCGGCCAGATCATTGATGCGTATTGCCTCACTGAAATCCGCAATAGCTCTGTCATAATCGCCTTTAGCGTCATAACAAAGCCCGCGGGAGGCATAGCCGCCTGCTTTTTTCGGATCGAGACGGATTGCCTCGTTAAAATCCGCGATAGCCTTATCCCATTCTTCTTTTGCGAGATACTCGCTGCCGCGCTCGCGATAGGATTCCGCGTCGATAGGGTTACCATTCTTCTTTGCCATAATTTTCAACTCCTTTGTTTATTTCCGCATCCAAGGGATACGGGCATCTTTCGGATGTGTTTTTATCACCGTTAAAGGCGGCGTCCATACTTACCTGTTCCGCCCGGGACGGAATATCTTTTGAGGAAAAGGCCCGCGGGGTTCTCCTTATTACCTGAAAGTGGAGCTTTTCCCAAAACCCGGTTAGGTTTGGGAAAGCCTCAGTGCTAAACGTATTTTTGTTAACGGATGGGGTATTTTTGCCTTGAAACGGGAAGATTTTATAAAAAAGCGGGAACTTGCCTATTGGATACTTGACACGCCGTCTTTTATCTAAAGTATAATGTGAGCCGTGAGCCGTGAGCCGTGAGCCGTGAGCCGTGAGCCGTGAGCCGTGAGCCGTGAGCCGTGAGCCGTG
>JAISQU010000241.1 GCA_031274005.1 Spirochaetales bacterium | reverse complement strand
GAACTTGCCGGAGAACAAACAAAGCGGCTTTCCGCCTTTGAGGAAGCTCTGCGGAAGGAGAAAATATCTTCTGGGGACGCCGAAAGGGAACTCAGAAAAATTTTGTTACTTTAATGAGTCATGTATCAAAATACGCCTTTATCCATGCCAAAATGCATGGTCTTATGGCAAAATCCTGGTTTGACGAGCGCCTGCGTTTTCTTTTTAAAATTACCAGCCTTATCGATTTGTCTAAAACCCTTTTTCCTGACGGGCAGTCCGCTGCCGGCGAGAGCGAGCTTATTTCTGATGTTCAGCGAAAGTTCGAAAATTCGGTTATCGTGACCCTCGCCCGGCTGCTCTCGTTTTTCCCCTCGCCGCCGGCCCTTCTTCTTCAGGCGCTGCGGGAGTACGATTACCGTAACCTTCTGACTCTTTTGCGCGAGAAGTTCTCCGGCCTTGAGAATATACGGCTCTGGGATATAGGCAGATACTCCCTGTTTAAACACGCCGCCGCGGAGTTTCCGCAATCGCTGCGCGCGACGCCTTTTGAAAAATATATAGTGCTTTTGGACAAGACGCCGCTGCCCGAACTGGAGTTTCAGATCGGCCGGCAATACTATGAAGAGCTTATTGGCTGTATCAGTGCCCTGCCGGCGGAAGAACGAAAACTTGTACATCCTCTTGCGGAAACGGAAATACGCCTGCAGAATCTTTTGTGGGCGCTGCGCCTGAGGTTTTACTTTAATATGAGTTTCGGCGAGGCGGAAAAATGCCTGTTTCCGCTTGGTTTTGCCGGTCTTACGAATCAGGTTCGCCTGGTATTTGAACTGCCCCCGGATGATCCGAAGCAATGGGCGCGCCTGCGTTTTGGGAATCTTTTTTCCGCGCAGCGGGACGGCGTTATTGATCCCGAAGCTATTGAAGGGCGGGCGAATCAGTATATATACAAAAAAACACGGCGTTTTTTCTACGCCCACCCTTTTACGCTGGCTTCTGTGTACGCTTTTTTTCGCATAAAAAAATATGAGGCGAGGCTTGTGACAAGCGTTTCAGAAGGCATCCGGATGGGGATAAGTCCCCGGGAAATTGAGGAGGCGATGGGCGTTTTATGATTTTTCCTGTAAAGATGGAAAAAACCCAATTGATCATCTTTAAAACCGACGCAGACGCGGTTCTGGAATATTTGGGAAAGAAAAAATGCTTTCAGGTCTCGACCGACGCTGCCGCCGCGCCGCAGGAGGAGGCCCCCGGACGCGCCGCTCAGATGGACGAGTTTCACAGAAAGCTGCTGGCCGTACGCGCTTTTCTCGCGGACGGAAATACGGAAAACGCGGGGGGGCGGACAGCGGGCCGCCGCGACCAGAGTGTGACGCGGACAGCCGCGCCCGCCGAAGCCGGGAATGTTTTACGCCTGCCGCGTGAAGAGGATATTGCCGCGGCGAAAAGCATGTGCGAAGAAACGGGCCCTCTTGTTGCGAGGGAAAAAAACCTTACCGAGCGCGGACAGAAAGCCAAAAACATACTGGATGAGATCGCGGCCTTCCGGCAGCTTGAACTGCCCCTGCGGGATATGGAATCGGTAACTTTTCTTGCCTTCCGCATAGGGGTAATTCCCGCGGCGAATCTTATCCCCTTAAAAACGGCCCTTGAAGGACGGGCCTTTATCACGGATCTTGACGGAAACGGCGGGATCTTTGCGGTATCGTCGAAAAAAGGCCGCTTCGCCCTTGATACTGAACTAAAAAAAGCGAACTTCCGGGAAACTCAGATTTCCGATGAGGCGAGGAATCTCCCCCCCAACGCGCTCGCAGCCCTGGAAAACGATCTGGCCGCAGTCGAAGAAGGACTGAAAAATCTGCGGGAAGAAAAGGCGCGCCTGGCGGTGCGTTATGAAGAACCTCTGGGGGCGCTTCTGGATATTTTTGCAGCCGGCAGCGTTGTGGAAGATCTGAAGACCCACCTGCAGTCAACACAAACCGCGTACATACTTTCCGGCTGGATACCGGGGGCTGAGTCAAAAAAAATTATCGCCGATCTGACGGATCTTACCCGCGGGCGCATAGCTATACGCATGTACGCGCCCGAAGAGATAGAGGCGGTCAGGGACGGAAAAGAAAAAATTCCCGTAAAACTCCAGCACGGAAAGCTCCTGCAAGCCTTTTCGGGCATTGTTATCTCGTACGGCTCGCCGCTGTACGGAACGGTTGACCCCACTCTGGTTGTTTCGGTTTTTTTTGTCCTGCTTTTTGCCATCATGTTCGGCGATGTGGGGCAGGGCTTCACGGGCCTGGTCTTCGGCTTTATTCTGGGTACGGGAAAAATCCCCTCCCTGCGCAAATGGGAAAAATTCGCCCCCATTTTTAAAGTTGTAGGCTGCGCCTGCATGGTAACGGGTTTTCTGTACGGCTCGGTTTTCTGCAGCGAAGAACTCCTTGTGCGTCCCACGCGTTTTATCACCGCTCAGCTTTTTGGGCAGGAGATGGACAGGTTTGTGACGCTGCTGCCGAATCACGGCATAGATAAAATTCTGGCTTTTTTCGGCTTTACCATAGGTATAGGAGTTCTTATCAATTCAATCGGCCTTGTTATAAATATCTACAACCGCCTGAAGCTGAAGGATTTCCGGCGCGCCATTTTCGCAAAAACAGGAATTGTGGGCGCTTTTCTCTTCTGGTACACTCTGGCGATGGCTGTGCGCCTGGGTTTGGGCGGGGTTTTTTCGCCGGCCGATATGCTGTTTATTTGCAGCGCGCTCGCGCTTCTTTTCTGGGGCGAGCCCCTGTACCGGCTTTTGTTCCGCGAACGGCCGCTTTTTCCTGAGGGCGTTTTCTCTTTTGTCATGGAAGGCTTTGTCGAAGTCATGGAAACTGTTTCCTATTTTATTTCCAACTCCGTAAGTTTTCTGCGCGTCGGCGCTTTTGCCCTGTCCCACGCGGTTTTGAGCCTTATCATTTTTACTCTCGCGGATCTTATCGAGGCAGTTCCCGGCGGCGTCATTTTCCGGATACTCATTATTACCGGCGGGAATATTCTTATCATTGTTCTTGAAGGGCTTATTGTTTCGATACAGGTCATTCGTTTGCAGTATTACGAGTTCTTCTCAAAGTTTTTCACTGAATCCGGGGAGGCGTTCAAACCGTTTGAACTGCGTACCCCCGGTCACTAAATCGAGGATATTATTTTTAGGAAAGGGGAAAGAGTATGAAAAAGAAAATCCTGATTGTAGCGGCGCTGCTGCTTGTTGTGGGCGGCGCGGCGGCTTTTGCCGTGGATGAGCAAGCCTCCGGGGAGGCCGCCTCAAATACTCACTGGAGGTGGATTGCCGCCGCGGCCGCCGTGGGTATGTCCTGTATTGCCGGAGGGATTGCCGTGGGTCAGATCGGCGCCTCGGCCATGGGCGCCATGAGCGAGAATCCCGAACTTTCGGGAAAGGCCCTGCCTTTTATCGGTCTTGCCGAAGGTATCTGTCTGTGGGGTTTTCTCGTTGCCCTTTTGATTCTGTTCGTATAGAAGGTTCCGCGGCATGGACTTTTTCGTTCTTGGGGAAGAGGAAATCATCATAGGCTTCAATGTGGTGGGTATTCAGGGCCGCCTTGTGACAACGCGGGACGAAGCCCTTGAGGGTTTTCGCTATGCGCTGTCTTTGCCGCAGTTAAAAATACTGATTCTGACGGAAGAGGCTGCGTCCCTTATTGGTGAAGAGGTGACCGAATGGAATATGTCGGGGAAATTTCCGCTTCTGGTGGAAATCCCGGGCATTCAGGGCCGCATGGAGGGAAAGAAAACCCTTGTGCAGTCCATCAGGGAAGCCGTGGGAATCAGCGTATAGGTGCAATCATGGAAGATATAAGATCAAGCGAAGTTCTTGAAAAGGAAGTTCTGGAAGACGCCCGCAAGAGGGCCGAGAGAATTCTGAAAAACGCCGACAGGCAGATTGCCGGGCTTGAGAAAGAATGGAAGGAAAAAAAAGAATCCGGGCTTTCCCTTTTAAATGCCGAGGCCGCCTCGCGCAAAGAACTGCAAAAACGCGAAACGGACGCGGCCTTTCCTCTGGAGACGCAGAGGCGGAAGCTGAAATTTCTGGACGGCGTATTCGAGAATTTTCTTTCGGGTTTTTTCGAAAAATTACAGGAAGAGGATCTCGCCCGCATCCTCTCTGAAAGGGGTAAAAGTTTTGCCGCTTTTTTCGCCGGCAGAACAGGCCGCGTAGAAGTCAGCTATTCCGGCATCCGCCCGGAAACAGCCCGCCGTATCTGCTCTTCCCTTTTGGGGAAAACGGACGGCGAACCCGCGGAGGCTCAGGGCTTTCAGGGACTCATCTTTACCGGCCCCGGCGGTGAATACCGTTACCGGCTGACGGTGGACGAGATTCTCACTGAACTGCGGGAATATCACAGGAAGCAGATTATGGACGCCCTGTGGAAGGAACGGAATTAATTCATGATCGAAGGAAAGATCGTCAAAATAAACGGTCCCATTATCAAGGCGCAGGGCCTTTCATCCTGCGGCCTGTATGATGTTGTGGAGGCGGGTGAAACCAGACTCACAGGAGAAATCATACGCCTTGACGGGGATATCGCGACAATTCAGATTTACGAAGACAATACGGGCATGAGGATAGGAGAGAGGGTCATATCGGAAGAACGGCCCCTTTCCGTGTATCTGGGGCCCGGCCTTGTGGGATGCATTTATGACGGCATACAGCGGCCTTTGAAGGATTTGTACGATGCTTCCGGCGCGGGCCTGAAGCCGGGCGTCAAGGCCGCGGCCCTGAATCCTGTAAAGAAGTGGCCCTGGAAACCCGGAGTCAGGGCGGGCGACAGGCTGCGGCGAAACAAGGCGCTGGGCGCGGTGCAGGAAACGGGACTTTTATCGCATAAGATTTTCTTGCCCCCATATATCGAAGGCGAAGAGGAGCTTGCGTTTGTCGCCCCCGAAGGCGAATACACAATCGAAGAGACTATCGCAAAAACATGCGGCGGCAAAGACATAACATTGGCCCACTACTGGCCCGTACGCAAACCCCGTCCCTACAGGGAAAAACTCGGAATGTCCGAACCCCTTTTGACAGGGCAAAGGGTTATCGACGTGTTTTTTCCCCTCTCCAAGGGCGGGACGGCGGCCATCCCCGGCGGTTTTGGTACGGGCAAGACAATGACCCAGCACGCTGTGGCCAAATGGTGCGACGCGGACATCATAGTCTACATAGGCTGCGGGGAACGGGGCAATGAAATGACCGATGTTCTTCGGGAATTCCCCGAAATAAAAGATCCGCGTACGGGCAGATCCCTTATGGAACGCACGATACTTATAGCAAATACATCGAATATGCCTGTCGCCGCGCGTGAGGTTTCGATTTACACGGGCGTGACTCTTGCCGAGTATTACCGCGACATGGGCTACGGGGTAGCCATTATGGCCGACTCTACTTCGCGCTGGGCGGAGGCTCTGCGAGAACTTTCCGGCCGCCTTGAGGAGATGCCCGCGGAAGAAGGCTTTCCCGCGTATCTTCCCACGCGGCTCGCGGAGTTCTACGAACGCGGCGGCAGGGTAACAACCCTTGAGGGAGAAACCGGTTCCATAAGCATCATAGGCGCGGTGTCCCCGCCGGGAGGCGACTTCTCGGAGCCGGTAACTCAGCATACAAAGAGATTTATCCGCTGTTTCTGGGCTTTGGACAGAGACCTTGCCAACGCCCGCCATTATCCCGCCATTTCCTGGACAGAGTCCTACTCGGAATATACCGAAGAACTGCGGGAATGGTGGGAAAGGGTAAACCCCCACTGGCATATGGCGCGCACTCAGGCAATGGAACTTCTGAAACGCGAACAGCGCCTTGCCCAAATCGTGAAGCTCATAGGGCCGGACGCGCTGCCCGATACGCAGAGGCTTATCCTTCTGACTGCCGAAATGATTAAAAACGGATTTTTGCAGCAAAACGCCTTTGACGATATAGATATGTACTGCGTGCCGGAAAAGCAGGTGCTTATACTGAAACTGATTATGGATTTCTATCACCGCGCTTTTGAAATCATCAAGGCGGGTTCGCCCCTTATCAAAATACGGGAACTGCAGTCTATGAATACTCTTGTGCGCATAAAAAATCGGGTGGAAAATACCAATACCGCGGGTATACGCGATATAGAAAACGCGATGAACGAGGAACTGGACAAGCTGGAAAAGGAGTACAGGAAATGAGAGGTCTTGAGTTCAAAGGGTTGTCATCGGTTTCCGGTCCCATCGTTATTCTGAAGCGGCAGGAGGATGTGGGGTTTTCCGAAATCGTTACCATACGCGACGGGCGGGGCGAACGGAGAACCGGCCGCGTCGTTGATCTTTCCGCCGAATACGCCGCCATTCAGGTATTCGGTTCGACCACCGGGCTTTCTACCGAAGAAACATCCGTCGAATTTCTGCGGCGGCCCATGGAACTTCTTTTGGCCAGGGATATGCTTGGCCGCATCTACGACGGGCTTGGCCGGCCCATGGACGGCTACGCTCAGCCTTTTTCGTCTACCTTCAGGGATGTCAACGGCGAGCCCATCAACCCCTACGCGCGCATTTACCCCAGGGATTTTATCCAGACAGGCATTTCCGCCATAGACGGAATGAACACTCTCATCCGCGGGCAGAAACTGCCGATTTTTTCCGGCAGCGGGCTTCCCCATAACAGGCTGGCGGCCCAGATTATCCGGCAGGCGAAGATACGCTCTGAGGCCGGGTCTTTTGTCATGGTCTTCGCGGCAATGGGAATCAAGTACGATGTCGCGAGATTTTTCATTCAGTCCTTCGAGGCGGCCGGCGTTTTGAG